>CALGNA010000107.1 GCA_937958795.1 uncultured Bdellovibrionales bacterium
GGCGAGCCACTTCTGAACGACGCTGTTCTCTTTCATTGTAATTTTTTTGAGTCTCAGCATGCTCTTCATCAACTTGTGTGAACTCTTCTAAGCAAACTTCAAATTCATTTGTAGCAACTGCTAGCTTCTCTTCGATTAAGGCAGCCTCATCAGATAAGATTTTTTCACGTGATCTTAATGTCTGACCCCTGTCTTCGTTTTTTTCTTTATCTCTTCGAGATTGCTCAATCTCAAACTCAACTTCACGTATATGTTTTTCTAAAGCTGTTACACCGGATTTTAATTCGCCAAGTTGTAATTGAACAACCTCTACTTCTTTTTCTTGTTCAAGTAAATTTTGCTTTTCAATTTCTCTTTTATTTTCAAATTCAGACTCTTGGCTTTCAAAAGCAACCAAGCTCTCATCTAAAACTTCAATTTCTTTTGATAAATTTGCTGTCTCTTCATTTAATTGTACATATTCAGTTGATAACACCCACAGCTCTTTATCTATCAACTGATCTTTGAGAACCTTATATCTATTTGCTTTCTCAGCCTGTCTTTCAAGAGAAGATAACTGTCTTTTTTGCTCACGTAAAATATCTGCCAATCGAACTAAGTTCTGCTCAGTAGCGACTAACTTTCTTTCAGACTCACGTTTTCTAGCCTTAAATTTTGTAATCCCTGCTGCTTCTTCAATTAAACTCCGTCTGTCTTTGGGTTTAGACGTAATAATCTTCCCAATTTGACCCTGCTCAACAACACTAAAGCCCTTTGAACCCGCTCCCGTATCCATAAAAATCTCTTGGATATCTCTTAATCGTGCTTGGTCACCATTAATTAAATACTCAGAATCTCCACCACGGTGAAGTCTTCTTGTTACCATAACCTCAGAGTGTTGTGCATATTGAACAGGAAAAGCACCACCGTCATTTTCTAATGTGAGTGAAACTTCAGCAAAACCTGAAGGTGGATAATCCTGAGAACCTGCAAAAATCACGTCCTCCATAGAGGCTCCACGTAGATGCTTTGCTGACATCTCTCCCATAACCCATGATAAGGCATCCACAATATTGGATTTACCACATCCATTAGGGCCAACAATTCCTGTTATCCCCTTATCAAATTCGATAACTGTACGGTCTTTAAAAGACTTAAATCCGGCTATATCTAATTTCTGAATTCTCAATGAAGGCTCCGCTCGTTTTGTTTTATCTGTTCCTTGATTTGAGCCTGAGCTGCAGAAAGCCTTGCGATAGGAACCCTGTAAGGGGAACAACTGACATAATCTAGACCGCAGGATTGAAAAAATTCAATACTCTTAGGATCTCCACCATGCTCACCGCAAATACCGACCTTTAAATCAGCTCGAGTCGCTCTACCTAATTGAACCCCCATTTGTACCAACTTGCCAACACCTTTTTGATCAACAGACACAAAAGGGTCCTGATTATAGAGGCCATGCTGCAAATAGGCGCCTAAAAAGCGACTGCTGTCGTCACGAGATAAGCCTAATGTGGTTTGCGTTAAATCATTTGTTCCAAAACTAAAAAAATCAGCATGTACCGCAATCTCATCTGCTGTTAATGCGGCCCGTGGCAACTCAATCATAGTCCCACAAGTCCATGGTAAATCATCACCCTTAAGCTCATTAGCCATTACAAATTCAACAGAATTACGAATATGCTTAAGCTCTTCAGGCGTTCCTACTAAAGGAACCATAATCTCAACCCTAACATCTACATTTTCTGCCTTAGCTTTTAAGGCTGCTCTGGCAATGGCTGTTACCTGCATTTCATAGATTTCAGGAGCCGTAACCGCTAAGCGGCAGCCTCTGTGGCCTAACATCGGATTGAACTCAGAAAGACCGAGCATTCTTTGCTTAATCTGTGACAGTTCTAAATTTAAACGTTTTGCTAACTCAATAACCTCTGTCTCTGTATGAGGTAAAAACTCATGGAGAGGCGGATCTAGAAGCCTAATCGTCACTGGGTTAGCATCCATGACCTTAAATATTTTATAAAAATCATCGATTTGATGAGGGAGAAGCTCACTGAGAGCTTGTTTTCTTTCTGAACTGTTCTCTGCCAAAATCATAGCTCTGACGGAATCAATTCTATCAACTCCAAAAAACATATGTTCGGTTCGACAAAGACCAATTCCTTCTGCACCAAACTCTTTTGCTTTTTGAGCGTCTTCTGGCGTATCTGCATTTGTTCGTACTTTTAAAGTTCGTACTTCGTCTGCCAAACTCATAAACGAGTGGAAAACCTCTCCAAGGTCAGGGTCTTTTGTTGGCACCTGCCCAAGGAAAACTTGTCCCGTTGATCCATCCAAAGTAATAAACTCACCTTCTTTAATCGTTCTGCCGCCTAATTGTATTTCGCCTTTTTCTCTGTCGATAAATAAAGAATCCAAACCAGAAACACAGCACTTACCCATTCCTCTCGCCACAACTGCCGCGTGAGATGTCATTCCACCTCTAGCCGTTAAAATCCCTTCTGCAGCGACCATGCCCTCAATGTCTTCTGGCGAAGTTTCTTGGCGTACCAAAATAACCTTATGACCTTTTTGAACTTCTGAAGATGCTTTTTCGCTTGTTAAAACAACCTGTCCTGAAACCCCTCCTGGGCTTGCAGGCAAGGCTTTTCCTAATTCTTCAGTTAACTGTGTTCTGTCTAAAGTAGGATGAAGCAGTTGATCTAAAGACTCAGGGTCAACTCTTAAAATAGCTTCTTCTTTTGTAATTAAGCCTTCTTGATACATGTCCCACGCAATTTTTAAAGCGGCTTGTGCTGTTCTTTTACCAGTACGAGTTTGAAGCATCCAGAGACGCCCTTTCTCAATTGTAAATTCTAAATCTTGCATGTCTCTGTAATGAAGTTCTAACTTTTTGTATATATCGCAAAGCTCACCATAAACAATTGGCATCGTCTTTTCTAATGAACCTTTATCTATTCCACACAAAGGACTTGGTGTTCGAATTCCAGCAACCACATCCTCACCTTGAGCATCAATAAGGTACTCACCAAAGAACAACTTTTCTCCAGTTGATGGGTCTCTTGTAAAGGCAACACCTGTTCCGCAATCAGAACCCATATTCCCAAAAACCATAGCCTGAACATTTACAGCCGTTCCCCAACTATCTGCAATCCCATTAAGTTGCCTGTAAGTTTTAGCTCGAGAGTTATTCCAACTATCAAAAACGGCTTCAACAGCCCCCTTTAGTTGGTCCCAAGGGTCTTCAGGGAATGACTGCCCTCTAAATTCTAAAATTTGTTTTTTAAATACGATGACCAACTCTTTAAAATCATCTGCTGTTAAGTCTGCATCTGACTTATAGGACTTGGCTGTTTTATGGTCTTCAAGTAAGGCCTCTAAAACAGAACCATTCATCCCCATTACAACATTTGAATACATTTGAACAAAACGCCTGTAAGAATCCCAAACAAAACGCTCTTGGCCAGTTAGCTCAACTAAGCCTTCTAATGTTTTTTCATTGAGTCCTAAATTTAAAATAGTATCCATCATACCAGGCATTGAAACTCTTGCACCAGAACGAACACTTACCAACAAAGGACAAGCAGGGTCACCAAAACTCTTCCCACTCCACTCGCCTATTTGGCCAACACTTTTTTTGATACCTTCCCATAACTCATCTGACATTCCACCCTTCTCTAGGTACTCACAGCAAACATCAGTTGTAATGGTAAAACCTGGGGGCACTGGAACACCTAACGAAGCCATTTCAGCTAAGTTTGCGCCTTTACCACCTAAAAGATTTTTCATACCAGATCGGCCTTCTGGGTTTTCTTTTGAAAAGAAGTAAATACTTTTTTTAGAATCCATTTTTTTTGATCCTGTTTGAGTTGATATTGTATTATTAGAAGACAGTCTAGAGGATGGTGTTGTCATCGCTTAAAGTCCCCACTGAGCATCTTGGCTAAAACTATCTGTGATATAAGTTTTTAAATTTTCAATTGAGATTCTCTCTTGAACCATTGTGTCTCTATGTCTTACCGTTACTTTTTTATCTTCAATGCTATCAAAATCATAAGTCACACAAAGTGGTGTTCCAATTTCATCTTGTCTTCTGTAGCGTTTACCGATTGAGCCTGTGATATCAAAATCAACCCTTAGGTCTTGAGTACCGTGAGAAGAAGCTTGAGTCAGGTTTTCAAAAATTTTATCACATTCGGTTAGCAAAGGTTCTTTTTTAGATAAAGGCAAAATAGCAACCTGGTAAGGTGCAAGTTTTGGCAAGAACCCCATTACAACCCTTGTATCTTCACCTTTTTCTGTTGTGCGAGTTTCTTCACGATACGCCTGGCATAAAATGGCTAAAGTTAAACGGTCACACCCTACGGCTGTCTCGATCACATAAGGTAAAAACTTTTTTTGTGTTTGTGGGTCAAAGTACTCTAGTTTTTTACCACTCATTTTTTGGTGCTGAGATAAATCAAAATCAGATCGGTTATGAACTCCTTCGAGCTCTTCCCAACCAAACGGAAACTTATAAGTCACATCGTAGGCTTGCTTAGCATAGTGAGCTAGCTCCTTCTCGCCGTGCTCATGCCACTTAATATTCTCTTCATTAAAACCAAGAGTCTTATAAAAAGCCCAACGCTTTTCTTTCCATATATCAAACCATGCTTCGTCTTCACCTGGAGTTACAAAAAATTGCATCTCCATTTGCTCAAACTCTCGAGTTCTAAAAATAAAGTTACCAGGTGTGATCTCATTTCTAAAAGACTTACCAATCTGAGCTATCCCAAACGGAAGCTTTTTTCTCATAGAAGTCTGAACATTTTCAAAATTAACAAAAATACCTTGAGCCGTTTCTGGCCTCAAGTACACAGCTGAGCCTTCATCTTTAACTGGCCCCATCTGAGTTTGAAACATGAGGTTAAAAGCACGCTCTTCAGTAAGATCATCTGACTGACAAGAAGGACATACTACATTACCATCCACGATCGATTGATCAGCACGAAACCGAGTTTTGCAGGCTTTACAATCTACAAGAGGGTCTGTGAAACCTTCAACATGACCTGAAGCCTCCCAAACCTTGGGGTGCATAAATATAGCTGCATCAAGGCCTACAATATTTTTTTGAGATGTCATGGCCTTCCACCATGCTAATTTTACCTGAAGCTTTAATTGAGCTCCCAAAGGACCATAATCCCAACAAGAATTTAGCCCTCCATAAATTTCACTGCTTTGAAAAATAAAACCTCTTCTTTTACATAAAGAGACAAGTGTGGATAATTCGTCTAAACCCTTGATTTTCATGATCTTTTCCTTGAAGTAGACTCGATAAAGCAAAATCTAAACCTGACCCAAAAAAAAAGAGCCCTAAGCCAAAATTTTGACGAGCAAACTATGTACTAGGAATTAGCTCTTTGCGGGTTTTCAGTCAAATATTCCAACAAATATCCAGTGAAATACCATGAAAAACATTTAGGTTTTTGGGATTTTGATAAACTCATGATTGATCTTTAAATATAAACCTAAAAACACTTCCATCCTACTTCATTATCCTGCAAGAATACTCTCAAACAGAGTGCTTAAACTCATGGATCATTTTCAAGGACCTAAAACTATGGAACAGCAACCTCCTACATCAACACAACCTTCATCAACGCCGCCACCAGCAGCACCAAAGACAAACAACCCTTTTGATAACCAAAAGCCTATTCCTGGTGTTAAACGCATTATTGCTGTTGGCTCAGGTAAAGGTGGGGTTGGAAAAAGCTCCCTGACTTTAGCTCTAGCTGAAGGCCTCAAAAAAAAATATGACTGGAAAGTAGGAATTTTAGATGCTGATATCTACGGACCCAGTCTTCCTCGCCTAACTGGGACCCTTCATCAAAAACTTGAAGTCAATGCAGACAACCAACTTGTACCAATCAAACGCCATGGGTTTCAACTCGTAAGCATTGGTCACCTTGTGGATGAAGATGCTGCCGTTGTTTGGAGAGGGCCAATGCTTTTCAAAGCAATCCAACAATTTTTATTTGATGTAAATTGGGGAGAACTTGATTGTCTTCTTATTGATCTTCCACCTGGCACAGGAGACGTTGCTTTAACTTTAGCTCAAAAAACTAAAATTGACGGAGCCATTGTCATCTCAACACCACAAAACATGTCTTTGTCTGACGCAAGAAAAGCCATCAATATGTTTGAGCAAATTAACATTCCTCTTTTAGGTATGATTGAAAACATGTCTTATATGATTGGGCCAAATAATGAAAAGCTTGATGTCTTCCCTAAAGGGCAACTGAAGTCTTTTCTTGAAACTCATAAAATTCCATTACTTTCATCTATTCCTCTAGATCCTAGTTTTGCCTTAAGCTGCGAAGCTGGTTTGCCTAGTGTTCCAAAAGAACTCAGTAATAGTTTGGAAGTGCTGAAGACGAAGCTTCTTTAAAAGCTTACATAAGTTCATTTTGAGTTAAGCTAAGAACTCTGCTCAAACTTAACAAAAACAAAGTTTTTTAGTATTGCAAATTTTGCATTTTATTTGATATTGTAGATGCAGGTGTTGGTCCCCATGCTGGAATTAATGGAGCCTTTTACCTAACGCCATATCTTGGTCTCTTTACTGGATTTGATTATGCACCACGATCAGCTTCAGAGAACCAAACAGAACTTGCATTAAATTATTTGGACATTCCTTTTGGAGTCAGCTTTAGAATACCTAATCCTCACCCTAGTTTTGTAGGTGGATATTCTTTTATTAATTTGGGTCTTTATTATGCAATGGCTATGGATGCAAAAGTAAAGAGCGGGACATTAGTAACTCCAACAGGAAACATAACGGGAGATTTTGATAACGAAAGCTACTTAGGACTCCTTTTTGACTCGCTGCTTATGTTTCCAATAGCTGAGTCCGGTACTTCACTAGGTATTAAAATATCTATGAAATATGGCTTTGACAATACTATGGGGCCTGCACTTGCAAGTGCTAGCACAAAAGCCTTTGACTTTGGATTTGGCCTAGCTTTTATGTACTAAGCAAAACGATAAATTTTTACATGGCTTCTCAGCTTCAAAAAAGACCCTACAACAGTAAGGTCTTTTTTTTTGCCCAAACAGCATATTTTCTATAAAAACATCAAACCTAAACCTCTTAGTTTAAACTTCATTTAACCTAAAAATAATTGAATCTTCTGCATTACTCATCAAACATGGCTTAGCAACGACTCTTACATAAAGAAGTTAAATGTTTACAAACAAAGCCTAAATCCCTACTCTACTTGAAACATTATTAAAATGGGGGATCATCATGTTTAAATTTATCGCAGCAGTACTTATCACTCTAATCTTTTCAGTTTCAAGCCAAGCCATAGAGGATAAGCCTTATGGTATCTGGGGACATGTTTCTGCTGATTTTTCTAATATTGAAAGCTTAAACGGAACAGCAGTTAAAGCTCATATCGGTGCCTTAGGCGCTCTTTACCTAACACCAAATATTGGTTTTTTTGGTGGCCTAGAATACGCACCTCGAGGTGGAAAAATTCTAACAGCTGATGTTTCATACACTTATTTGGACATTCCCTTTGGTTTAACTTTTAAAATGCCTAGCTACTTTACAGAATTTACAAGTGGATACTCTCATGTCAGCTTAGGGCTCTTTTATGCTCTTGCACTTAGCGGCGAAATTGCAGGAATAAGTGGTGACCCAGAAAGCTTTCTTGGTCTTATTTTAGACTCGATTATGACTTTTCCGATTGCTGAAAGCGGCACCTCTCTTGGTATCAAAACAGGGATTAAATATGGTTTTGGAAATACATCTCCGGGAATAACTAGCACTAAAGCTTTTGATTTTAGCATTGGTTTAGCTTTTTTATATTAAAAATTGTTTTTAATTTACACTAAGTAACTCATTCTAAAAACGACTTAAGACTCCAATTTTTTGGGGTCTTTTTTTATATAAACTCTATATTACAAAACTCTCTTGCAAAATAATTCACATACGAGAATCTCTTCATCTTCTAAATTTCATAGAATCTTGATAATTCATTGATTGGAGTGCATACAAATTTTTATACCACAGAATTATACTTAAAATTTTAAAGACTCAGTTTCTATTATTTGAAACTGAATCTAATTTAAAAAGCCAATAACATTAGAAAGCATAAGCCTTTAGAAAGAAACCCCTATTAACATAACTCTCTCAATCAAGTTTGAATAAGCATCCCAGTCTCTAAAGCCAAGAGGAAGGTCATGATAATCTGCTAGGTT
>CALGNA010000108.1 GCA_937958795.1 uncultured Bdellovibrionales bacterium
ACGATATATTACTGCGGGAGCCCAGTATGAACGTCTTGGTGATGCTAACTCTGGTGTGATTTGGTACGAAAACCCGCAACTCTTTACGAGTAAATACGGAATGCAACTTCAATTTTGGAAAACTGACAGACTCAGAACTAAATATGATAAAACAAAAAACTCAGCAATACCAATAACTGGTTTTTTACATCAAAGAAATAAAATTTATTTTTCTTTAAGTAATGAGATAACTCCTAAGTTCAATACTCAAGTATTTTATGAGTACAATGATGATACTTTTTCAGATAAGTCTGTTCCTGATAAAGTTAAACCTCTACTTCTTACAACAGGCTTGCCTTTATCTTCTGAATTTCATTTTATGGGTCTAAATTTGGAGTATGGCCAACTCAAGACAGGTGCTCAGAGCATAAATGGGAGCCTCTTAAAAGGCTCTTATAGTTATGGTTTTTCAAGCACCTCATCAAACAAAGACTTTTGGAAAAGCGATTTTAATTTCCGTTATTATAAAACAATTCAAGATCTTGTATATGCTCAAAGAATTATGCTTGGTATGACGAATACAAACGTCCTACAGTATTGGAACTATTTGGGTGGTCTTGATAGGGTTCGAGGCTTCGCAGATAACAGATTTGCAGGCAGATTTTATTGGCTTTCAAATAGTGAACTCAGATATTCGTTTTTCAGAAACAAATCTCTGACTCTTCAAGCAACTGGCTTTGTAGATATTGCGACAACAGCCGAATACTTTAAAAATCTAGATCAAATCACTGCTCTTAGCGCAGGCGGTGGCTTAAGAATTATTCTTCCAAAAATTTACAGGTTTGTTGTACGTTTAGATTATGGCGTTCCACTTATCAAACAAGATGATATGAACTTTAGCTTTAGTGTTCAACAATTTTTTTAATCAAGATATTAACAGAGGCTTCTAATGAAAATTGCTAACGCTCAAGTAAATGATGTTTTTAAAGACTATCCCTTGGCTTATAGAAAAAAAATCAAAGAATTAAGGTCTCTCGTATTAGGCATCGCTAGTGATTTATCAATATTAGGTGGCTTAGAAGAAACACTAAAATGGGGACAACCTAGTTACCTACCTAAAAAGAAAAACATTGGCACTACTATTAGGATTCACTGGTTAAAATCTAAACCAGAACAATATGCCATCTACTTTAACTGCCAGACTAGCTTAGTTGCTAGTTTCAAAAAAAAATTTCCAGGAGTTTTTTCATTCGAAGGTAAAAGAGCCATTGTCTTTAAGCTACAAGACAAAATTCCTATTTCAGAGCTTAGTGAATGTATCCAAATGGCTCTCACTTATCATTTAAATGTGAAAAAAAAATGAACACACTATATTCTTCTTTGTATATTAAAGTAATTTTATTTTTTATAATTGTATTCTTTCAACTAGGATGTTCAATGCATCACCAAATCAAAACCCCTTCAAAGCCGGTAATTCATGATCATGCAAAAGAATTTGTAATATTTTGGAAAAATATAGAAAATTTACATCTAGATCTGCAGCGTGAAAAATTAAAAACAGATTTCTTTCCAAAATTTTCTCAATTTTATCAATATAAGATAGATAAGTGGGAAAACACTGGCAAGAATCCAGATCAAGAACTAAATAAATATTTATCTGAATTTCCTAAAATAAAAAATCTATTTACACAAAAATCAAATGAAATATCTAATCAAATAGATATAGCACTAAAATCTTTTATAACTTACTTTCCAGATCTTAATAAGAATTTTGAAATATTCATTACCCACAGCTTAGGTGAATTAGATGGAGGAATAAGAAAAATCGAAAATGAGACTTATTTTATCTTAGGCATTGATAATATGGTTCATTTTCATAATAATTTCTCAACAGAAATTCCTTTCTTTCACCATGAACTCTTTCACCTATATCATGCTCCTTATAGTTCTGATGAAAAAGTTATTTGGTCTTCACTTTGGTCTGAGGGGCTTGCTACCTATGTATCTGAAGTACTTAACCCAAAGAGCACATCAGCAGAACTCTTGTTAGATATTCCTAGTAGTATGGTAGATAAAATTAATTCTGATATCACCTATCATTGGCAAGATTTAAAAAGTAAATTAAATTCAAATAAAAATGAAGATTATATAACTTATTTTCTTTTATCTTCGAAGAATGAACAAATAGTACAAAGAGCAGGATACTACTTAGGTTACTTATTAGCTAAAAACATCGGAAAAACATATTCTCTACAAGAGATGGCTCAACTTAAACCTAAACAAGTTCATTCGCTACTTAAAGTACATATTAATAAAATGCTTGAGTAACGTATATCTATAAAAGCCTTTAATAAATGTTCTCTCAAAAAAGTCAAAAAAAACTAAAACTATCTTATACTGCCAACCACCAACACTGGGTTGGCAGTGGCTTTTATGTAAATGGACTTATTAGACCAACAGAAGACCTTAATCCATATATTAGCCCCTTTATTTTAATGGATTATGCTGCGCCAAAATACTTCTCTAAAACCAACAAAAGACGAGGTGTTGGCGAACATCCACATAGAGGCTTTGAAACCGTTACCTTGTGCTATAAGGGAGAAATTGAACATAGAGACTCAGCAGGGGGCGGAGGCACCATAAGCCCAGGAGATGTTCAGTGGATGACAGCGGGAAGCGGCATTGTACATGATGAATTTCACTCAAAACAATTTGCTAAAGAAGGTGGCACTTTTGAAATGGTACAACTTTGGGTAAACCTACCTAAAGCATACAAACTAACTGCTCCTAAATACCAATCTATCCAGAAAAGTGATATTCCTGTCCTTCAACTCTCTGATCGTACAAAACTCAGTATTATTGCAGGAGAGTACAACAAGACGAATGGCCCGGCCTCTACCTTCTCACCTATAAACATGTTTAAAATTTCAGGAACAGCTCCTGATGAACTGACAATCCTATTAAAAAATAACACTAATACTATTTTGTTTGTTCTTGATGGATCTGCTCATATTGATGGCAAGGATTATCCAAAAAAAAGTATTCTAATTTTCGAACAGGATGGTGAAACTATTCAGCTCAAAACATCTAACAACTTCAATGCTCTACTTTTAAATGGAGCCCCAATCAATGAACCTATTTTTACACATGGCCCCTTTGTTATGAATACAAGAGAAGAGATCCTCACTGCAATTGAAGATTATAAAAATGGAAAAATGGGGACATTACCAAAATCATAATTTTCATAAATACTTTTTTAATATTAAATGGAGAATTTAAAATGAAATATAAACTGCATACTGGAGCACGATTGCTTTTTGGTCTTGCTTTTCTAATTTTTGGGCTCAATGGTTTTTTGAAATTTATGGGTGTTCCCCCAGTAACGCCAGAAGCCGGAGCGCTCTTAGGAGCTTTTGCTAAAACAGGTTACTTTTTTCCCTTGATCAAATCCATCGAAGTGATTGCAGGTGTTATGCTCATTGCAAATTTATTTGCTCCATTGGCAGCGCTCATTATGGCACCTGTTTTAGTAGGCATTACAACGATCCACATATTTTTAAATCCAGCCGGGCTACCGATGATGATATTACTTCATGCATTACATGGGTTTTTGGTCTACGGATATTTTAAATATTACAAAAGTGTACTCATAAAAAAAGCAGAACTTTTTTAGTTCCGCTTTAAATCTACTTTTTATATAACTTTATATAAAGATCTAATCCCCACTCACATACTTATTCACGAGAGCTCTATCACTTGCTGACAGAGCGGAGTCATAAACTATGACCTCTGAAACCGTTCCATCCCAACCAAAAGATCCACTTAAGTTTGACCCGAGTGATAGTATTTGTGAAGTACCAATGATTCCTGTTATGGGAGTTTCAGCGACCTCAACTCCATCAACAGCTGTATCCCAAGATACTGTATTACTAAAAGCTTCATATCCTACAAAACTAGTTGCAGCTGTTACCACTGCTCCAATATTAGTAATGTTTGTTGCTCCATCCCAAATACCACTTTGTAACTGGAGTGATGGATCTAAAAATAAACTAAATCCATTTTCATCTGAAGCTTCTCTATTTGATAAAAGAACCTGAACGTCTGAATTGGAAGAACTCTCTGCACGAGCAAAGTAGCTATACTCTGTAAAACCTAAACTAGCATTTACATCTGTAAAAAGACCACTACCTACTGAAACTCCGTCATCGTAGAACTTTACAGACCCTGTACTCAGATTATAGGTCGGATCCACACTTCCAGCTTTATTAACTAAATCATTCCCATTAGACGTTTTATCCAAAATACAATTTACAATTCCACCTTCAGTCGCAGCCGCTGTACAAGCCCCATCTGACATAACTGTCGTAACATCGGCTAAATCATACCATGCAACAGCTCCTGTAATATCTAATGGATCAAAAAGATCCCATGCAGCACTACTAATAGGAGCTGATATATTGCCTGCGCTATCTTGTACCACCACTGAAGTACAATACTGAGTTGCTCTTTCCAGACTAAATGTATTTGCAGCATCAAATGGTGCTGTATCTGATATAGGCTGAATAGTTACTACAGCTCCAACATTGACGTAACTCACAATATCTTCTGGCAAATTACATGTCGCCCCATCATGAGTCCCTAATGCTAAGTGAATATCCGTTGTAACTCCACAAGCATCTGTAGGCGTTGCAGTCCAACTTGCTGTTGATGCTTCTGATAAAAAGGCATCATTACTGACAGTTACTGTTCCTGCCAATGTTGGCACAACTGTATCAACCATTGCACCAGAAACCGTTGCAGCTAAACCTGAATTATCTGAATCTCTATCCGCTGCATCTCTAATAGTTCCAAGATTAGTTGCTAAAGCTCCTAAAGCTAAAACTCCATCACACTGAAGATCATTTGCTACAACTGGCATAGTAAATACTAAAATTGAAGTGCCTGTTCCAGAAGTGTATGTTGCGACCTTAGCCCCGCTTGTCAAAGTAACAGGGATTGTTGGTGTTCCTCCAGCTGTATCTACAATTACACTTTCACTAAATTCAACTGCAATTTCAATTGTATCTGCCTCTTCATACCAAGTATCAGTATCTCCATCAGTAGACGTAATACTTGTTGCCACTATTGTAGGGTCAGTAGTATCAGCGACTGCTATCGTATCTGATACTGCTGTTGCATTACTATTACTCGCATCATCATCTACAGAGCCAGAACCCACAGTTATTGTCAGCGTTCCTGGATTTGCAGCAATTGCCGTTGTTACAAGACAAGGGTTCGCAGTACATGTAAAACTCAATGGCTCTTCACCTGGAAGTTCAACTGAGTACATATAGTTAAAAGTTGAAATGTGAGCATCAGTCACTGTAATTGTAAAACTACCTGTTTCTCCTTGATTGATGTCTCCACCGTTTGTAATTGCAACAGTTGGTCCTTGAGTATCAATAGGGATATCCACTGAGCCTGCATTGTCTGTTGGATTTCCATTCTCATCTTCAGAAGTTAAAGTTATTAAATTAGGACTTACTAGCTCAACCGCAGGACTGAACTGTGAAAAAACCGTTACAGTATTTGGACCAATTGCTGAACAAGTAACACTTTGAGGAGAAGGAGTAAGACCTGCTCCCGTTAAAGTTATAACTTCTCCAATCTCTGAGCACACTACGTCTAAAGAAAAACTAGGAGCACCAGATATGCCTGTAGGTGTTGTAGCAGTTGGGGGACCCACTATTGCAGTCTGGTCATTAATAGGTGCATCTACACCCGTAATTGATTCTGTAAATGCTCCCTGTTCTAAGGTTATTGTAACTGGGCTGCTGGTAACTGTTGTTAAATCCATAGTACCAGAAAATTCACCATTAGCATCACAAGGAAAATCTACTGGAGCATCCGGTGTTCCAATTGTAACTGTCACAAGTACTCCCGTATTGGCAGTACAGTTTCCGCTTATTGGGTAAGCAGCTGCATTTGTTGTGTTTATAGTTGCAAGCGGTTGATTTAAACCAAGTGGTGGTGCCGAATCATTGTCAAATAAACTGTCTACACTTGATTCCACTGATGAAGTTAATGGATTTTTGCAACCACTCAGTCCTAACACAAGCAATATTACAAATAATGGATTTACTCCCACTGGATTCCCCTTTTTCATTTTCTTTCTTCACTTTTACTTGTTCATTTTTCTAAAATTAAACTCTACAAGTAACACTAAAATTTTATAACCATCCACCCGAATAAAGCGAAAGCGATAGACCTAATACTTTTTCATCTTGAGTATTTTGATCATTCTTAAACTTCCTAAGACCGTAGTAGGGCTTCAAGGCTAAAGCCTTATTTCCAATTAGTTTATTGAGTCTAAAATCAATATCAAATAAGTAACCCATATCTCCAGATGATTTGATGTCATCAAGCCCAGCTTTAGGATAACTGACTTGAGCACCAATTCGTGATGAGAAATTACCAATCTGTAATAACTTCACTTTAAAGCGACCTGATCCACCAAAAACTAAATCTTTTATAAGACTTACATTGCCAGAGTCTTCAAAAATAAATGATTCTTGATTAGCATCTAAATTAACACCAAAACCAAAGATTCCTATCTCATAATCTAATAATAATGCGCCCCTCATTAGCATAGGAGTTTTACCATCCCATACAAAACCAGGACTATTTACAATACTATATTTTTGCAGATGTGTTGAAAATTCCAACCCTAGCCAGGCTTTATTAAAACCCCTGATACGAGTCTGAATATTTGCACCAGCTACTATATTTTCTTTTGAAACCCATTCAGCACCAGCACCAGACCCTAAATCAGTTGCATTTAATACATTATAATACATTCCAGTATTTAAAGAATATCGAACAGACCTAGGGTTCTTTTCTGTATCCTTGGGAACGTCATCATTTAAATTTTTACTTTCTGATTCATCTTGAGGAGTTCTATTAAGAGCTAAAGTATCGTCTTGAAATTCTTCAGTTTCTACTTCGTTTGTTTCTACTATTGGCTCCTCCAAAGGATCAACTGAAACTTGTTCTTGGATACTTTGAGCTTGATCAACTGCAGATTCAGACAATATTTCATTAGCTTCAACTGGACTTTCCACCTGAGTAGTCTCTTGCTCTGAAGGCTTATAACTATTAGCTTCTGCAAATTTAGAAGAGTCTATGTGTTCATTCACTAATGTTGTTACCATTGTCAGTTCGTTTGTCTCAAAAATTCCATTGGTACTCAATAATCTCTGCTTCAATTCTTGTGCTCTATCTGGCTGAACATCAGCAAAAATAAATTCAACTCTTCTGTTTTTTTGTCGCCCATCTGCCGTATCGTTTGTATGACGTGGCATCTCTTCACCAAATCCATCTATATGGAGCAGTTCCTTAGAGATACCTCTTTTATCTATTAAGTCAGCAATAAAATGAGCTCTGTTTTTAGATAAAGCTAAGTTAAATTCGCTAGATCCTATGTTGTCCGTATGCCCAATAACAAACTTTTTTGCATCTGGATAATCTTCTGCAATCTTATAAATATTATTTATCACATAATAATACTTTTCTAGATCTATCTTGTTACTTCCCAAATTGAAACTGGCATCTAAAACAACACTTATATTTTCTGAATACGAGTAGGACGAAACAAGAGAAATTATTATAAATATCTGTGGCAAATAATTTTTAAACATCAATACTTTCTCCATATAAATATATTTAAAATATTTAGTCTTTTAAGTTATATGAAAAATTTCTTCTATGTTACCAGTCGGCCTGATTTAAATTGCAAATTTTATACTTTAGTCTTAAGAATAGCCTATACTTTGCACATTATGAGAGGCATGAGTCGATGAATCTAGATGATCTAAATCTAAGTTTTTCTTACAAAGATAACTTAAGAGAATACCCGAAATCCGCTTCAGATATTTTAATCGCAATCAATAGACTAGAGTCCTGGCTACTGGAACCAAGTTTAGACACTCATAAAAGGATCCACATTTTAGGAAAACTTGGAAGCTATTCACGATCTATGTACCAGCTCAAAAAAGCAGCCACATACTTAGACGAGGCTCTTAATATTATCAAAATAAACGACCTTTTAGGTAAAAACCTTGAAATTTCTAATAGAATACGCAGAGCTCACGTTCACCACTGGTCAGAAGAGTTTTATGATTCGACTCAACAATTTAATGCAATTATTAGAGAATGCCAGTCTAATGAGAAAATTTATTCCTATTTAGACTTTGCTTATCAACACCAGGCCAAAAATTTATTTGACCAAAATCTCATTAGTGACTCCATTCTATTTTTTAGAAAAGCCCTAAAGTTGAGAAAACTTAAAAATGATGCAAGCCTTATTGAAAGCACACAATTTGCCCTTAATATTGCTAAGAAGAAGTTACTAGTAAAACACTCTGGTTTTAATAAACTGTACTAATGAGGAAAAATGAAAACACCTTTTTCTAACTTAAAGAACAAAACAGGAAAACACAAAGATTGGTATACTCCTGACTTTACTCAAATTTTATGTAGCCTGATTAATCCTAACAATAAGTACTTTGATTCTAAATTATTCATTAAAAAATTTAAAATTAAACACACTCAGCTAGAATTAAAGGACAGAATTAAACTTATAGCAGCACTTTTAAATGATTCGTTACCAGGGTCTTATTCAGAAAAATTAAAAATTCTAGAGGCTACACTTGGAGAACCTTTATTGGCTGAAGAAGGAATGTTTACCTATGGATTTTATCTCTACCCTGTTTCTCAATTTATAGAACTTTATGGTACCGATGACTTAACTGCTAGTTTTGATTATATTGAGCAACTTACAATGAGGTTCACAGGAGAGTGGGCTATAAGAAGTTTAGCAAATTTTGATGAAAAATTAACACTCAAAAAAATGAAAGAATGGTCTAAACATGAAAATTTCCACATAAGGAGACTGTCTTCTGAAGGCCTCAGAGCCAAGCTACCCTGGGGCACCTCTATTAAATGGATTAATAAAAATCCTGAAAAAAGCTTACCTATCTATAATAAACTTAGAAATGATAAAGTTCTTTACGTGAGAAGATCTGTAGCAAATTCCATGGGAGACATGATCAAATTAAATGAAGAACTTGTTCTTGATACATTTCAAAATTGGCTGAACAAAAAACAGACTAAAGAAAATCTATGGGTTATCAAACATGCCATAAGAACACCAGTAAAAAAGAAAAGCCCCATTTTTATAAAATTAAAAAATGAAATTGAATTTTTAAGCAATAAACAATCAAAACAATAGCTTTAAATTATAAAATCTAAGCACAAGGAAGTGCTTATGACATTAAATCATCTACACATTGGAACTAGGGATCTAGGGAAATCAAAAGAATTTTATGAAACATTTTTTGGATTTAAAAAACAATTTGACCATGGGGATGGAGTTTTTTTAGAAAATGAGGCTGGTTTTCTATTAGCAATTGACCCAGTGGTAGAA
This sequence comes from uncultured Bdellovibrionales bacterium, assembly GCA_937958795.1. Lineage (GTDB taxonomy): Bacteria > Bdellovibrionota > Bdellovibrionia > Bdellovibrionales > UBA1609 > CALGNA01. The sequence continues at coordinate 9,443 of CALGNA010000108.1, forward strand.
ATTCAAAAATTCCCAGAATGTTTTCATATCGGGTTTTGTCTTCAAACTAAAAATCAGGTTCAATCTATTTATGAAAAAATGATGAGTTTAGGAATTATAATGACAAAAGAGTATCAAGAATATGGAAGCGATGCTGCTGCCTTTTATACATTAGATCCTGATGGTTATAAAATTGAAGTTAGCTGGCATAATGATTAAAATGAAGAAAGATTTACAATCAACAAGGACTTATAATGAAAATCAATTCCTTAAGTAGACAAACAGATCTCATATTTTCTAATTTTTCAGGCAATGTTGAATACAAGGAAAATCATGTTCTAATTCAGACCCCCTCTAATCCATGGTTCCATTGGGGGAACTACATTATATTTGATAAGCCCCCTACTTCTCAGGATTATATTAAATGGATAGAGTTATTTGATAAAAGTTTTCCATACTATTTAAAGCCTCATCACTATACTTTTACCTGGGATAAACCAGGTCAAAAAGGGGACCCTGATCTTTTTATTAAAAATGGATTTATACTTGATTCAGGAACAAGCCTTATTGCACACAAATTAATTCCTCCAAATGAATTAGATGAATCCATACTCATTAGAAAACTAAAGACTGATGATGATTGGAGCCATGCTGTTGAATTACAAATTTTGTGTGCAGAGAGTCAGTACACCAATGCTTCTCATAACGAATTTAAAATGGCCCAGATGAAAGAATATAAAAAAATGTCCCAAGCAGGGCTTGGGTTTTGGTTAGGTGCATTTGATGGAAATAAACTCGTAGGAAATCTTGGAATTTATTCTCATTTCAATATAGCTAGATATCAAAATGTTGGCACTCACCCTGAGTATAGAAATCTAGGAATATGCAAAAACCTTGTATTTGAAGCAGGCAAAACCATGCTAAGTAAGAACAAAGTAGATTCATTAATAATTGAAGCAGATCCCGATTACCACGCTATCAAAGTTTATGAGTCTGTAGGTTTTAAGAAACTAGAAACGAACTACTCCCTTAGTTGGTGGGATAAAAACTAAAGACTCTTCATATATTGATGGTTTTATTTCTTATGCTATAACGGGCTTGTATTCAATAATAAATACTTAATATATAGGCGGTTATAATGGTTCAAATTCATGGCATGAGCTCTTCGTTTAATACTACAAAAACACTGTATGTAGCAGAGGAGCTTGGCATAAATTATAAGTTTTGTGATCTTAATTTTATGCAAGGTGAGCATAAGGCACCGGAACATTTAAAAAGACACCCTCTTGGAAAAGCCCCAACACTGACACTAGAAGATGGAAGTCATCTTTTTGAATCAGGTGCAATCTGTAGGTTTTTTGCGACTGAGTCTAATGATAAACTTTATGGTCAAAGTAGTATAGAAAAAGCGAAAACAGATCAGTGGCTTGATTTTTTTTCAGTTCATTCCGGTCGATGGTTAGGGACTTTAACTTTTGAAAAAGTACTTAAAGAACAATTCAACATGGGGACTCCAAACCAAGAATCCATAAAAGAAGCTACTGGATTTTTAGATCAACAATTTACAATGCTTAATGAACACTTAAGTCATAATAAATACCTTACAAGCTCTAACCTAAGTATTGCTGATCTTTTTGCATTTGCTTATATGGAAACAACAGATATTAATGGAATTAACCTTAACGATTATCCACACATTCATACTTGGTATCATTCCTTAAAACAACTACCTAGTGTCTTAAGAGTAAAAGAAAAATTCAAATCATAACTTTTTGTTGGGAGCTATAATATTTTATTGTTGTAGCTCTTACTCTTATCATTAAGATAATTAAAGTACACTGCTTCCCAAAACTATAAGAGGCCTGAATAATTATCAGACCATCTCCCCTCATTTTATTTCTTGTATCCTTACAAAGAGTTTTTTTGTATGCTTTAAAATCATTTGGCGATACAATCCCTTAGTTTGTTGCCTTACCATAAGCTTCTGGTATTCTTTTTCTTCCCATAAACTCCATTGAACTACCAGATAAATATAAGCTCCTAGAACCATTTGTTGTAAGACCTATTGAGTTAATAAGCTCCACTCCACTCGTCTCTCTAATCGCTTTATTTAAACCCTCTTGGACTGCTTGTTTATTTTCATGCAGAATTCCATTTGGAAGTTGTGCAATAACAACTGGGATTTCATGCCCAGCTTCAAGTGTTCTGAGTTTACCAATTAATGATTTTAACCTACTAGTAATCGTTCTATCTCTTCCATTTACATCTCTTACGTAAAGATCTCTTGTCCCTACCATAAGAACTATCCCAACAATTCTACTATCTTTATGTTCACTTAAAACCCTTTGGCTTTCTTTCAT
>CALGNA010000109.1 GCA_937958795.1 uncultured Bdellovibrionales bacterium
AGAGACATCCTTATCAAATACTTCTTCTTATACATCATTTATTAGAAACCATGATTTTTTTCAGTACACTAAACAAAATGGTGATGGAGCACTTTGCCTAACGAACTCTATTTACACAGACAATACGACGTTACAAAGCTCTAACTTTGTTTTTATACTTTATCATGATGACGGAGCATTGAGCCCTCATCAACTCTGGCAGCATCCTAATGGAAATATATTTAACAACCAGGGAAACTTAGTCCAAGGTCCTTTAGCTAGTGGCTCTAATAATTGCTTTAATCTTAATGACTTCCCAAATGGAACTCAACTTTTGATTGATGTCTTTATTCCAGACTCGACAGTAACTAAAGCCTACAGGTATGATTTAGAAGTCGGAGGAACCAAATTATGCGAATAGTCTCTTTATACATTGTCTCTCTAAGTTTTATGCTTATATTTTCAAGTTGTAAGCATAATGACGGAAGCCAAAGCCAAAATAATACAGCAAAACTAAATAATGGAGTGCAGCTCGTTTTTACTAAATCTAGAAAAAATGCGGAAGGCTCAATACTTAGATCTGAAATAAATGGCTGGAGCAATGCAGATCATATCGAAGTTTCTTGGTACTTAAGAACCCGAAAAAAAACACCTGTTCAACTTAGAAAAGAAATTGTTGATCGCCCAAAAAAACAACCTGTTTTTTATATTGAAGTTCCAAACAATGACTCAGGTGAAGTCGTAGTAGGAGTTGTAAAAGCCTACAAAAATGGCACTCAATATAATTCACAAAAAATATATAACCTAAAATATGAAGAACAGTACATCAATGAAAGAAAGCGTCTTCGATCAATAAGCAAAGAACACTAAAATTTAGAAGTCTAAAAATCGAAGTCATCTTCTATTTGAGGAGTTACAACTATATCTGGGTTAAACTCGTCCTGAAGTATTCCCTGAATGGCTTGCAATGTTCCCATCGTTGAACTTGGACAAGAACCACAAGCGCCCTTGTAGGCAATAATCAGCTCATTATTATGATACTCCACAATCTCAATATCCCCACCATCTGCCTGAAGACCCGGCCTCACCGTTCTATCTAAAATATTTTCAATCTGTTCTAGCTCAGGCGTAAGAGAGTTTCTTCTAGCTTTTTCAATTTGAACAGAATCAGATTTTTCAATTTCTTCCTTAGTTTTAAAATTAGGATCATGAACAGTCATTCTTGTTTTAAAGATGGATTCAATATTTTTTTTATTTTTCGAAAACTCAGCAGGATCATCAAATGTAAGAGTCGCACAGTTTTCAAATATATATAAATTTTCAACTCCAGATAAACTCAAAAGCTCTACTACTAGTGGCAACTGGCAATACTCTTTGTCCGCAAGTTTAAAACTAGCATTTCCTGACATTTTTAAAGGTGCATTAACAATTGTTTTAAAAGCCCTTGGATTAGGGGTCATTTGAAATCTAACAAGAATCGTATTTTCACTTGCTGTACTTTGGCTCATACTAACATCTCTTTTGCTTTTTTAAATGCATTAAATAGTTTGTCTACATCTTCTGATAAATTGTAAACAGAAAACGATATCCTTAAAACTGAACTAGCTCCCAGACTTTTCAAGAATGGCTGACAGCAAAGATGACCAGACCTTACTGCAACACCTTGTTTATCTAAGATATGAGCATAGTCTTCGGCATGTCCCCACTTAGGAACAAAACTTAAAATATTTGTAGGGACATCTTCATTAAAAATCGCTAATTCAAATAAATCTAATTCTTTTAACTTCAAATAAGATTGTTTACATATATCGACTTCATGATCCCAAATTTCGTTTGCCTCAAACTGTCGATCTAAGTAATCAAGAACCGCTCCAAACGAAATGACCTGAGCTATAGGGGGAGTGCCGGCTTCAAAACCATGTGGCGACTTTAAATATGTTACTTTTTCAAAGCTAACATCTTGAACCATGCTCCCACCAAATTCGAACTGACTTAAAGCATCAATAGACCTCTCAGATAAATACAAACAACCAAGTCCATAGGATGCAAACATTTTGTGAGTTGAAAAATAATAAGCATCACATCCAATATCTTCTACACTAAATTTTTGACTCGCTACTGCCTGTGCACCATCAATAAAGATAAAAGCATGAGGAGCCTTTTCCTTACAAAGAGCAACTATAGATTTTAAATCCTGCAACCGTCCAGACACATTTGATTGGTGAGTAATCGCAATGATTTTTGTTTGAGTAGTAAGATTTTTTTTTAAACTATCTAAATCAATTTGATAATCTTTTAACTCTATCGGCAAACAATGAGCATTTTTTCTTTTTGCCAACTCAAACCATGGAACAAAATTTGAATGATGTTCAAGCCGTGACACTAAAATTTGATCTCCTGATTTGAGTTTACACTCCATGGCTTTCGCCAATTGATTAATCCCATGAGTAGTTCCTTTAGTAAAAATCCAATTTTGAATATTTCCACCAAAATACTTTGCGATCTTTAATCGTGTTTCTTCAAACCTTTTTGTTCCCTCGCTACCATAATAATGAGAACCCCTATGAATATTTGCTGATTCAGATAATAAGAACTGCGACTCTTTTTCAATTGAAGCTTTATACTTTAAAGCCGTTGCTGCGCTGTCCAGATAGAGAAGCTCTTTTCCATGAACCAAAGAACCTAATTGCGGAAAGTCTCTTCGTAATTGATCTTTTGATATCATCCTTTAAGCATCCATTTTGCATGATTTTTGTTGAACATCTCTAAAGGCCAATTTTCTGACAGAAAAGATTTTTCAAGCAGTTCTTTAGAAAAACCTTTTGATAAACCCCTAGATTGTAAGAAAAACTCCTCTTCTTTTTGATCAACCCCTACCGCTACTCCATGCTCAGCTTTTACATCATCTGCATATATTTCTAAATCAGGCCTTGCCTTAAAGTGACAAGAATCTGACTTTAACCAAGCTTTACAGACATAGGATGAATCCACTTTTTGTGCCTTTGGGTGAATATAAATCCTTCCAATATTATCAAATTCTGAGTCTCCCTTCCCTACAAATTTAATAGATTGGGAGCTTATTGTATTTTCATCCCAATGAATGACCTCTTGTCTCTTCGTATTTTTAGAACCTTCTCCTGCTATACAACTTTGATGATAGTGAAATTCAGAAGCATCACATACGTGAGCCGTAACCTCTTCATAAACGGATAAGTCAGCACTATTCCATTCATAAATATTTAACTTGGAAGACTTTTTAACTATAAAAAGTTTTTCTATTTTTTGCTTTGCTATGCTTTTTTCGTCATCATTAGACTCATGCTGCTCTAAGAATATTTCAACATCTGAATCAGTAAGACTTACTAAAAATAAAAAGTCCTTACTTAAAAAAGAATTTGAAACAAAAAACCTAAGTCTTTTGCAGTCTCTAAACTCTAAACCTAAATACTGCTCTGTATACGTGTCTGCATTTAAATAAATATCCTGATTATGCAGAGACTCTACGATTTTAATATTATTATCATTATACTGATTTAAAAGTTCACAGGCATTTTTAACAGGCTTTGCTAAAGGAAAGGGCCTTAAATCTGAATCTTTTAATTGCGGATGATCGGTGTTGTAGTCTTTTATAAAAGAAAACATTTCTTTTATTTTATAGTCAGAAGTATGTGTTTTAATCTGGCTAAAAGCTATCATTTTCCAACCTCTGAATAATTGAAGCCTTTTTTTTCAATCATATCAGCTATTTCATATCCACCAGATTTTTCAATTTTTCCATTAGCTAAAATATGGATTTGATCTGGCTTAACTAACTCAATAAGCTTTGTATAATGAGTTATAATAATCAAAGAACTCTCAGGGTTTTCAGTTTTATAAGTTTGAATTGCCTGTGAAATCAGTTTGATAGCATCCACATCTAAACCAGAGTCTGTCTCATCTAATATAGCCAATCTAGGCTTAAGAAGTAACAGTTGGAGCATTTCGTTTCTCTTTTTTTCTCCTCCTGAAAAACCCTGGTTAAGACCTCTATCTAAAAAATCATCTGTTAAACCAACATGTTTAGATAGGTTTCTTATCAAAGCATCGAACTCGTCCCCAACTGGAGCATCAACTCCCTGGGCTAAACACTGCGCTTTTAGGGTTTCTTCTAAAAAGGATCTATTTGAAATACCTGGAATTTCTATTGGGTACTGATAGGCAATAAAAAGACCCTGATGTGCCCTTTCATGTGCTTCCCAATCAAATAAGTTTTTCATTGCAAATGAAGACTCAAATAAGACCTCTCCTGAAACTTCATCAAACTGTGGATGTCCAGCAAGCACTTTAGATAATGAACTCTTACCAGATCCATTAGGTCCCATAATAATATGTGTTTCACCTGGCTTAATACTTAAATCCAAACCTTTAAGTATTTCTTTGTTTCCTATTTTTGCTCTCAAATTTTTAACTTCTAATAAATTCATTTTAACCTACACTGTTTTCTAATTTCATTTCTATTAATTTTACAGCCTCAACTGAAAACTCTAATGGCAAAGTCTTAAATACGTCTTTGCAAAAACCATTTACAAGAAGAGATATAGCCTGCTCAGCATCCATCCCTCTACTTTGTAAAAAGAAGAGCTGCTCTTCGCTAAGTCTTGTTGTTGAAGCCTCATGCTCAATCACAACATCATTATTTAAAAGCTCTATTCCTGGGTGAGTATTAGCAGAAGACTCGTCTCCAACAAGCATGGAATCACATTGTGAATAGTTACGTGCTCCTTTAGCTGTTTTCATAAATTTGACCTGTCCTCTATACGTATTAACAGACTGATTTGCTGAAATACCTTTAGAAATGATGGTACTCTTAGTTCCTGGGCCCACATGTATCATCTTAGTTCCAGTATCTGCCTGCATTTTATCATGAGTCATAGCAACCGAGTAAAAAGCTCCTTCACTTTGAGCGCCCACCAACAAACAACTTGGATACTTCCAAGTTATTGCAGAACCAGCTTCAACTTGTGTCCAAGATATTTTAGATCTGGCGCCTAAGCACTTTCCTCTTTTTGTAACAAAATTGTAAATACCACCCTTTCCTTCTTTGCTTCCAGGGTACCAGTTTTGAACGGTTGAATATTCAATCTCGGCGTCTTCTAATGTAACCAATTCGACAACGGCAGCATGTAGTTGATTTTCATCTCTCATTGGAGCTGTGCAACCTTCAAGGTAATTAACACTGGCTCCCTTATCAGCAATAACAAGTGTTCTTTCGAACTGACCTGTGTCTTTAGCGTTTATTCTAAAATAAGTTGAAAGATCTAAAGGGCACTTTACTCCCTCAGGAATATAAGCAAATGATCCGTCTGAGAAAACAGCCGCATTTAGTGCTGCATAAAAATTATCTTTATAAGGAACAACTGTACCTAAGTATTTTTTTATAAGCTCAGGGTACTTTTCGACTGCTTCAGAAAAAGAACAAAAAACAACACCATATTTTTCCAATTCTTTTTGATGAGTTGTACCAACAGATACACTATCAAAAACAACATCTACTGCAACTCCAGAGATTCTCTTTTGCTCCTGTAGTGGTATTCCAAGGCGATCAAAGGTTTTTAAAAGCTCAGGATCAACCTCATCTAAGCTTTTTTTAGGTTCAGTTTCTGATTTGGGAGCAGAAAAATACTTTACAGCTTGGAAGTCAATTTTTGGGTACTTTACATGAGCCCAAGTTGGTTCACTTAATGTTTTCCAATACTCAAATGCCCTTAGCCTATAATCCAAAAGCCACTTTGGTTCTTTTTTAAAATTAGAAATTTTCTTTATAACTGTTTCATCTAGTCCAAAACCAAAATCACTTGTTTCTAAATGAGTTTCAAACCCATATTTATAATTTTTATTTTCTTCTAAAGCTTTTTTAGTGCTCATAAAGACACACCCTCCATATGAGATTCTTTTTGTACTAAATTTATTTCAAGTAAATCCATAAGAGACATTTTTGCTAAAAAATTTTCTACTTTTGCATTCAAATTCTTAATGGGGTCTTTAATCGAACACATTTCTTCATTGCTACAAACTTGCTTTGTATTCCTCAAACATCTTACAAGACCAAGCTCCGGTTCAGTCACTTTTAACAACTCTAAGAAGCTAAAGGTTTTCAGTTCATTTTTATACAAAAAGTAGCCCCCCTTTGAACCCTTAGAAACACTTAAAAGAGGTGTCTTTGAAAGCTTTTGTAAGACCTTTGCAAGGCTTTCAAATGGAATATGTGTCTGAGTAGAGATTTCTGATGCGGAGCAGTATTTTTCGTCCGGTAACAAACTTAGCCTACTTAAAACCATTAAACTGTACTCAGTCTCTCTTGAGATCTTAATACTCACCCCTAGATAAAGAATTTGAACTCATATACGACATTTTTTTTCGTATATTGAGAGATATCTTCTAATGATAAGGACTTTCATTCCTTAAACCCCGATGCAAGCTCCATCTCAAGCCTCTTAGGCTAAAGTTTCATCGTTAGATTGTATTAAATAGTTGTTGCCTAAAATACCTAAAATCGTTTTATGTACTTATTTATGATTAAAGCCTTCTCAACCCTTATACTTCTTTGTCTCCTTAGTTTTGGATGCCTAAAAGGGGCACAGTTTTTTTGGAACAAAACACTCCTTAGTAGCCCGCACTTTTCTAGCCCAAGCTTTGATTCTAAAAAAAGCTGCTTTGAATTGAGCCTCCTTACCCTAAATAACAAAGATCTCAACTCAAAATGCCTACCCATAATTCATTTAGACAAGCTCGATAAAACTCAGCTTCATGAAGAAAAACTTGCCTCTTATCATCAACCTCCATTTGTTTGGATTAAGGCTGATACAAAGCTTAAAATTGATCATATTTCTAAGTTCGGCGAAAAAATTCTAAAAACTCAAGAACAACTCCCAAAGTCTACCTTTATCCTTTCTCATTACCCTTCAGATAAATACGACGAAGTAAAAAAGAACCTCCCACAAGTTCGTTTAGCTGCCACTGGAGCGCATCTAGATCGTTTTATTTACTTTGCACAAATGGGCTTTATAACCCCACTCAAAGGAGACCTCGGTCTTGCTGATGATCGACAAAAACGCCTTTTATTAGATATCTTTTCTAAATTTACATCCTTAAATTCAAAGCTCTTATTTTTTTACAAAAGCGGAGAAACTTTTAAAAAGTTATAATCGTTTTTTAGGACTTTTTCTTTTAATCGCAAAAGAGTAATATAAACACAGATGTCTGACATACGAAAAAAACTTCTTAAAAGTCCTTATAGCTGGTCCATCGGCCTTCATGTCCTATTTGTTATAGGTATTATGATCTCGGGATCAAAAAGGAAACTCATTAAGCCAGAGACACCACAAGCTGCACCAACAATCCGAATTGATGTCGTAGATCTGCCTGATAAAATGAGTAAAAACAAAAAAACCCCAAGCAAGCCCAAAGAAGTCATCACACCCAAAGCTCCTACGCCTAAGGCAGAAACACTTGATAAAGACGACGAATTAAAAGTCAAAAAAGAAACTGTTAAAAAAGTCATCACCAAGAAAACAGAGGAAAAGAAAGACGAGCCCTCTCTTCCTAAAACGGAAGTTATTAAGGGCAATAAACTTGAAGATGGAACCAGCCTTACTGGAATTAAAAAACTCAAATTTAATAAATACCAGGCAGAAGCTTACGAAAAAATTCAACAAAACTGGACTGTACCAAATTGGTTTGAGCAAAAAGATTACAAAACCCTTATACGCGTTTTTATTAACTCTAAAGGCGTATTATATAATGAAAAAATTGAAAAATCTTCTGGCAGCACTCTTTTTGACAAACAAGCCTTAAAAGCTGTCGAACTAAGCTCACCCCTACCCAAACCACCTGATGACCTAAAGGCTTGGTTTCAGGCCAAAGGTGTTCTTTTAAGCTTTCCATAGCTTTAATAGAAAATTCTAGTTACTCTCTTTACAAGAGTTTATATCGACACAAAGGAGAACCTGTTATGACTTCTCAATTTTTAATTTTTTTCTATTCACTGAGTTTATGTTTTTTTTGTTCCAATTATATTTATGGAGAAGATTTTACAGTCTCTATGGGACAAGCAACTTCTAAAAAAAGTACTCTAAAAATAGACTATAAATTTGATTCACAAGTTCAACTCACAGAACAAACACTTATCAACTCTCTAAAAAAACAACTTATTCAAAACTTGGAAGTTTCTCAACTTTTTGAATACTCAGATGTGGATCCCAATCCTACGTTTCATGCCACTATAACTTTATCTAAAAAACAAAATCAGTATACTTTTAATACAAAAACTCTTCACCTTATCACACAAAAAGTTCTTTTAGAAAAAGAGTACTCTTCACAAGCCAACAATAGCTTGCAACTTGTACACAACTACACAGATGATTTAATTAAAAATCTAACGGGAGCAAAAGGGATCTTTAGCTCTAAATTTGTAGCTTCATATAAAGCACCAGGCTCTAAGGTTAAAGAAATCGTTTTGTTTGATTGGAATGGGCTTAACCAAAAACAAATTAGCTTTCATAAAAGCCTCTCGCTTTCTCCGACCTGGTCCCCTGGAGGAAATCAGATTGCCTATACTTCATATACAGCAAAACAAAACAGCCCGGATAGAAACCCGAACCTACTTATTTACAATGCTCAAACTAAAAAAAGATTTTTAGTTTCACAAAGAAAAGGCCTTAATTCAGGAGCTGACTTTGGATTCAAAGGCCAATCACTTTGGATGACCTTATCTCTTGGAAAAAACCCTGATATTTTTAATATTGGTCTAAATGGATCTATTCTAAAGCGACTTACTAAAGGTCCTCTTGGCGCTTTAAATATTGAGCCATCCCTGTCTCCTGATGGTACTCAAGTTGCGTATTCGTCTAACAAAGGCGGAAACCCAATGATTTACATTCACAATTTAAAAACTGATAAATTTAAACGTATAACTTTCGCTGGGCAATACAACTCAACTCCTGCTTGGTCTCCTGATGGAAAATGGCTTAGCTTTGCAGGACAAGACAAGAGCCACTTTGATATTTTTATTGTGAATACAAACGGTTCACAAATGTCTCGCTTAACATCTGCTAAAAAACCTAGTGGTTCATGGGCTGACAATGAAGACCCTAGTTACTCTCCCGACGGACGTTATATTGCATACTCGAGTGACAGAACAGGCAGAAAGCAAATTTACTTCTCGCCAATTGATGGCTCCATAGATTACAAAGTAAGCAAAAGAGCAGGGGCCTACTTCCAGCCGGAGTGGTCGCCCTATTTAAAGTAACTGTTACTTACAAGTTATATTTATAGGATTAAAGTAATGATTTTACTTCTGAAGTCGTTAGTTTTTTGTTAAAATCACTATTGCATGATGTTATGAGTACTAAATAAATTTTAAGAATGGATATCCTTGCTCCAGCTAAGGAGGCTATTAATGACTTTCAAAAACTTATTTACTGTACTATTTAGCTTATTGTTTTTTTCTTCTACTCAAGCCCTAAGCACAACAAGTGATTACTCTGTCTGTAACAAATTGACAGGTGAGAAAAAAATGATGTGTTTTGCAACTTTAGGGTTTTTACTTTCTGATTCAAATCACAACGTTAATATGACCCCTCTTTGTGAACTGCTTGATCAAACAAACCTATTGCAAACAGCTTCAAACAAATACTTAGCAAAAATTGCAAACTTTTATCATGAAAGCCTTCAGTCTTTTTACTTTGACCTAGAAGGTCAAAAGCGGTTGCTTGGGAAAAATCATAGGTTACCAAAAGATTTTAAATCAGAATTTTACGAAAAAATTAACTCTACAAGTACTCCTAACCAAGCCTCATATCTACCAATAGAGAACTATTATGTTACTAGAAATCCTGATGTTGTGTCTGGTATTAGCACAAAGTATTACTGCTTAAGAGCCTTAAGTTCTATAAGCGACAGTAATTAGTTCCAAACCTAATCCCATTTTCTTTCCAAACTCTTTCTTCAACTGAAAGGAAAGAGTTGAGTGAAAAAGCTCTACTTATCAATTTAATTTTAGATTTTCAGAATATAACTCAAACTTATTAATACTTGAAACTTATATCAAACATCAATGGAACATGCTTATTGAGTCTCAATGGGGCTTTAAGTGAGTTATAACTTATACTGGCAGGAAAACTCACAAGTGTGTAAGGTGCGTAAACAGATAGGCTCGATCTTGTTTTAAACCATTTCAAATCAATAAACTTAATACCCAATCTCGTCACTGCAGCCATTGTTACTGCTGCTTTTTTATGGGAATGCTCTTTTATGCTGCCAGCTTTATAGAGTTCAAATTGACTTCTTTTTATCTCAGCATCTACACCTAAAAATAAAACGAAATGTAACTTTGTTAACTCTAAAAACTCTTGTTCTAAGCCTAACCTCAATACGAAGGCATTGTACTCTCTATAATTTAAATAACGACTCGTTTTATTTATAACCTCAAAATCAGGGATAAAACGATCTACATAATAAAAACTAAACCCTCGCCTTAAACCATTTTGAAGTGGCCAACATAGGTTACAAATGGAATGAAGCTTACCTAGCTGGCATTCACTCTGGAAACATTGGGGTAGAAGAAAACCAAGAATGTAAAACTTTGGGTGTTGCTATGAATAGCCTATTTTTTGCATCTTGGATCGAAGAGTCAATCCAGGCACTCTCTCCCAGAAAACTATTTTCCCTAAAGGAACCTTAAAGTTCTCACTCTCCTATTTGCAAAATGACTTGTTTTTTTAAGGACTTAGATTCATTCTCTACGGCATATATACGAAGAGGTTACTTATGAATAAGAAATGGATAGGTCTGATATGTCTTTTAATTTTAGGATTTACAGGTTGTTCTAAACAAAAAAATAATACGAACTCAACTAAGACTCAAATAATAGAAAAGTCTGCTCAAAAGACGTCAAAAACGCTTGAGACTTCAACTCAATCTGCTAAGCCATTCACACCTAAGTATTTTACACCTCCCACAAAAGGAAAAAAAATGTTTGCAAAAATTGATGTTACTATTGGAGATAAATCGGCTGGCACAATTAAAATTGAACTTTTTGATAAAGATGCACCAAAAACTGTTGATAACTTTGTAGGCTTAGCTAAAGGAACAGCTGAATCAAACAAACCTAAGGGCACTCCTTTTTATGATGGCGTTATCTTTCATAGAGTCATCCCTGGTTTTATGGTTCAAACTGGTGATCCAGACGGCGTTGGAACGGGTGGGCCTGGCTATAAATTTGCTGATGAGTTTTCTGACAAAAAACATGACTCTGAAGGCATTCTGTCTATGGCAAACAGTGGACCTAATACAAACGGAAGCCAGTTTTTTATTACATTGGGTCCTACACCACATTTAGATAATAGACATAGTGTTTTTGGAAAAGTTGTAGAAGGAATGGATCTGGTTAAAAAAATTGGCGACCAACCTCGCAACAATAGAGATAAACCAAATGTAGATGTAAAAATGAGCAAGGTGACAATTGTAACTGAATAAAACAGCTACTGAATGAGATGCTACTGAATGAAAAAAGTATTTATCACAGGAGCAAGTGGGTTTATAGGAACTCACTTAGCGACCCTTTTAGCCAAAGACTCACAAGTCTTTGCTCTTTATCGTAACGACCACCCTGATATTCCTAATGTCACTTGGATTAAGGGTGATCTTCTAGATAACAAAACTTATCAACATGAACTTTCTAAATGTAAGTTTGCTATCCACTGTGCTGGCATGAGTGCTTATCATAAAAAATATTACGATCAAATGAATAGAGTGAATATTGATGGTACGGCAGCTTTTATAGAAGCCGCGCAGCAAAGCTCTAAGCTTCAAAAAATGATCTACATAAGTTCTGTTGTTACCTTGGGAGTTTCTGAGAAACCAACCCCAATCACTGAAGACGATCGAACAGACAAACTCCTTAACTTTGGGTACATTCAATCTAAAAAACGTGCAGAAGACTTAATTTACAATGCCATTCAAAATCACAAATTACCTGCTGTTATTATCCATCCAAGTGCTGTCTATGGACCAACTGATGTTTTAAAACCTGCTCGCAGCACTCAGCTTAAGATTATGAAAGGCAAAGTTCCTTTCTATTCAAAGGGCGGCTTGTGTGTTGTTCATATAGAAGACCTTTGTAATGGGATTCTGCTTGCCCTTGAAAAGGGCCAGATAGGTGAGAACTATATTTTAGGTGGAGAAAACATAAGTCTCAAAACTTTTTTTAAAGAACTCAGCTTCTACCAAAAGTCTCATGCGAGCCTTATTCCAAGTGCTTTTATTAAGCTCCTAGGTCGTTTTGGACAAACTCTAGATAAAATTAAAGTTCCATTTCCTTTTCTTTGGGAACAAGCTAAATTAGCTACTGTTTATCATTGGTATGATTCACAAAAGGCACAAAAAGACTTAGGCTATAAATATAGATCTGCACACTTAGCTTTGCGATCTAGTTTAGATTGGGCAAAAGAAAACAAACACCTGGAGGCTTAAGCATGATGCTTAAATCGTTTATTGCGGGAATTGCATTACTTGTAGGTCTCTTTTTTGGTGTTTTCTTTAAAATAAATTCCTCATTTGCTCCTCTGAATTCTTGCTTTAAAACAAGCATCCACAAGTTTGTTCTCTGCAATCAAAACCCAAATTACTTTTCCTTAGTTGATGTCCCCGATCTTTTAAGAAGAGCCATCCTAACTTCTGAAGATGATAAGTTTTATCAACACCCTGGAATAGATATTAAAGAAACCTTCCGATCCCTTAAAAAAAATCTTAAATCTAAAAAAATAAAACGTGGTGGCTCAACTATAACCCAACAACTTGTTAAAAATGCCTATTTAAATGGGGATAAAACCTATTCAAGAAAAGCCAAAGAGCTTTTATTAAGTTTATATATTGAAAAAAAACACTCAAAAAATTTACTTTTAGAAAAGTATTTTAATGTTATTGAGTTTGGGCCTAAAATTTACGGACTTAAATCTGGAGCACTTAGTTACTTTGGAAAAAATTTAGATGAGCTGTCAATTTTTGAAACAAGCGTGTTAGCGACTTCTCTTCCTGCACCTCATATTATTTATAAAAATATTTCAGCAGGCAAACTTTCAGAACCTCACAAAAAAAGAGTTTTGATCATGCTTGAGAAATTAAAACACAAAAAACTTATATCTGAAGAAGAACAACTTGAAGCTCATAAAAAGATTGCTCTCTTTGAAAATCAAACAAAATTATCCGTGCCCGCCCATTAAAAAAGGCTGATCAGAAGTATCTTTTTGCATAATATCTTGAATGCTATCGTAATAATCAAGAACTGTTTGTAGTAAGTTTCCTGATTTTTGAGATTGGAACATCTCTTTTCTAAACTGTGCTGAATTTGGGTAACCTGCAGAAAACCATGAAGCAAATTTCTTAAATTGAAGCTCTTTAATCCGCTCATTGGTTTGCTCTTGAATGTTTTGCCAAAGAAGCTCTAAAACTTCTTTGGTTGTATAATCTAAGGCTTTGATCTTTTCTTTAGACAGCTCATATCTTGCTTCAGCAAAAATTTTAGGGTTTTTTAAACACCCTCGGCCTATCATAACCCCATCACACCCAAACTCTCTTAATTTAGAAACAGCTAAGCTGGAATTTACAATGTCTCCATTACCCAAAATTGGTAGAGGAGCATTCTCCTTTATTTTTTTAATATAGTCCCAATCAGCAAGCCCTCTGTATCCCTGAGCTCTTGTACGGCCGTGGATTGCAACCCAAGATATACCCTCATCATAGGCCAATTGCGCTACCTCATCTGCATTTAAACTAGCCTGATCCCAACCTGTTCTAATCTTAATTGTTACTGGGATTGATGTCGATTTTTTCATTTCCCTGAGTACTTTTCTTAACATTGGCAAATCTTTTAACATGGCAGACCCGCCGCCTTTTTTAACAACCTTAGGCACTGGACACCCTAAATTAAGGTCTACAAAATCAGCTCCTTGATCCTCTACCCAAGCTGCAGATTGTCCTAAACTCTCAACATCCTCACCAAATACTTGAACGCCAATGCACCTTTGATCTTCTCTAAACTCTGCTAACTTTTTCGTTCTCTCAGAAGCATACTCAAGCCCTTTAGCAGAAACCAACTCTGTTATAACTACACTCGCTCCCATTTGCTTAGCAAAACTCCTAAATGCTGAGTCTGTAATTCCTGCCATAGGAGCTAATACAAAAGGGTTTTTTTTGATTTCTTCAACTGGATCTATTCTCATAATTTTAAATATGTTTTTTAGGTATTTTTTAAAGGCTGAGTTTTTATATTTATGAAAAACTCAGGTGATGGTGGCTCGGGAGGGAATTGAACCCACGACACAAGGATTTTCAGTCCTCTGCTCTACCGACTGAGCTACCGAGCCAAAACAATCGCAATGCGACCGCTTATAGTTTGCTATATTTATTTACTCAAACTGTCAAAGCGCAAATGCTCTATTAAGAGCCTGCCTGAGATCAGCCAGGAGATCATCCTTGTTTTCAAGACCTACACTTAGTCTTATAAAGGAATCATTAATTCCCAGTTGTTTTCTTTGTTCTTTAGGAACGCTGGCGTGTGTCATGATGCCAGGGTGCTCTATCAAGCTTTCAACTCCTCCTAAGCTTTCTGCCAAAGAAAAAACCCGTACTGATTCTAAAAAAGCTTTTGCCTCCGTGAGGCCACCCTTTAGTATAAAGGAAATAACCCCACCAAAACCTGTCATTTGTTTTTCTGCTATTTCATATTGAGGATGGTTTCTAAGCCCTGGGTAAATGACTTTATCTATTTTTGGATGAGACTCTAAAAACCCACTGACTCCAAAAGCATTTTCTTGATGTCTTTCCATACGCACGGGTAAAGTCTTTAAACTCCTCATCACCAAGTAACTATCAAAAGCACCTGCAATATTTCCGACAGAGTTGGCAAGAAAAGCTAACTCATCAGAAAGCTCTTTGCGAGAAGATATAACAGCTCCCCCAACAACATCAGAATGCCCATTCATAAATTTTGTCGTTGAATGAACAACAAGGTCAGCTCCGTGTAAAAGTGGTTTTTGAAAGTAAGAACTCATAAACGTATTATCCACACAAAGATCAACGCCCCTAGGAAGAAGCTCTTTAACTCGTTGAATATCAATCATTTTTAAAGTTGGGTTCGTAGGCGTCTCTACCCAAACCAATTGAGTGTTTTTACTTAAAACACTCTTCATACTCTCCGGAGAGGTTAGATCTACGTAATGAAACTTGATGCCTTTGTTTTTAAATACTTTCTCAAAAAGCCTGTATGTACCTCCGTACATATCATCTGATGCAATAACCTCATCTCCTACCTTTAACCTATGAAGAACGAGACTGGTTGCAGCACAACCTGAAGCTAGTGCAAAGGCTCTATTACCACCTTCTAACTCAGCCAAACAGGTTTCATAAGCTGTTCGGGTTGGGTTTGCCGTACGACTGTATTCGTAGCCTGTATGCTGGCCTGGAGATGTTTGAACAAAGGTAGAGCTAAGGTGAATAGGTGTCATGATAGAGCCTGTAATACCGTCCGGCTCTTGTCCTGAATGAATTGCTTTGGTTTCAAATTTTTTATTCAGCAGATCCTCTTTTTTCACTTTATATAAAGCCTTTTTCTGCCAACCACTCTTTGTCAAAAGCTTTAGATAAATACTTTGAACCATGATCAGGCATCATAACTAAAATATCTGAAGGCTTTGTTAGTTTTTCAGAATACTTAATAGCTCCAACTAATGCAGATGCAGAAGATGGACCAACCATAAGCCCTTCTTTTTGACACATTTTTAAACATAGCTGAAAAGACTCTTTATCATTTACCTGAACAAAATCATCTATTGTATCAAATACCAAACATTCGGGCAGCATGTCCTCGCCAATTCCTTCTACTAGGTAGGTCTGAGGAGGGTTTCTTACTTCTTTATAATAAAAAACATCATATAAAATAGAGCCAATAGGATCATTACAAACAATTTTAACATCTGGGTTTTTAGATTTAAGATACTTTCCAACACCAGAAATAGTCCCCCCTGTTCCAGCTCCTGCAACAAAGACATCAATTTTGCCTTCCATTTGCTCCCAGATTTCAGGCCCTGTTTGTTCAATGTGTTGGTTTAGATTATCTGGGTTATGATACTGATTTGTATAATAGGCCCCAGGTGTTTCTGACGCTATTTTTTTAGCTACACTGTAATGACTTTTTGGATCATCGGGCTCTACTCCATTTGGAGTGATAATCACTTCTGCTCCATAGGCTCTTAAAGTTGCTCGTTTTTCGAGTGAGATTTTCTCTGGCATTGTAAAAATAGCTTTGTAACCTTTTACAGCTGCGACCATTGCTAAGCCAACCCCTGTATTGCCAGAAGTTGCCTCAACAAGTGTTCCACCTTCTTTTAGCTCGCCTCTTGATTCGGCACCCTCGACAATTGCTAATGCAATTCTATCTTTTACGCTTAAGCCAGGGTTAAAATACTCTAACTTTGCCCAAAACCTGTGCGGCGAATTTTCTGGAACACACCTCTTTAATAAAACCACAGGCGTTTGTCCGACAGTATCTAATAAATTTTCATATTTACGACTCATTTTTATATCCTCTTGTTTTTTATTTTTTCTTTAATTTTTTTAAGCTTAATTTCCTAGATAAAACATAATAGCTGAAACTAAAATCAAATAAGGTGCAAACCTAAATAGCTTTTCGTTTTGAACCCATTTCTCAACAAGTTTTAAAGCAAAAAAACCGGATATAAAAGCTGCAGCCATGCCAACCAAGAGTGGACCAAGAGATAAAGACCCTTGTGTCTTAATCAAATCTACAACCTCTAAAGTGCAAGCTCCTAAAATAAGTGGAATCGCCATAAAAAAACTCAAATAAACACTCACCTGAGGGGTCATTTTAAAAACCCTGGCCATACTAATTGTTGTTCCAGATCGGCTTACTCCTGGGAATAGTGCAAGACATTGAAAAACCCCAACAACCAAAATTTTCCAAAATGATGTTTTAGCTAATTCAGCATTACATTCAACATCACTCACTAAGCTATGTTCTTGGTTTTTAGTTCTTAAGCCCAGTAGTAAAAATCCTGCTGTTACTAAAAAACACCCTGCTACAAAATTTGAATTCTTAAATAGCCCCGTAATCTGATCCTTAAAAAGGAGCCCTACGAAAATAGCTGGTAAAACTCCAACTAAAACTCTCGATCCAACACTCAAAACCTGCTTATGTTTAAAAAGTAAAAGAAATCTCTTTCTGTACCAAAGCAAAATGGTAAACAAAGTACCCATATGGGTCGCAATCTCCATAGTCATTCCAGAAAAATGTGTTTTAAGTATTTTTTGAACTAGAACCAAATGTCCAGAACTTGAAACAGGCAAAAATTCTGTAAACCCTTGAATAAGACCCAAAAGGATCGATTGTAAAAACTCCATATTTATTACTCCTTAATAAAATCAGAATCTGAAAGGCTTAGAATTTGGTTGTTCTTAAGATTCAACTTTATAGTCCCATAGTCTTTGTGAGTCTTCCAACTTAAGATATAATCGCCACTTCGTATCAGAACATATTTTTGTGGTGCCTCTCGCCACTTCATATCATATCCCGATAACTTCACGTCATAACCTTTAATCGTTTTAATCAGAAGACTTGCCGTTTGATTAGGGACAAAAAGACTTCCATCACTGCTATTTACTAAAAAATGAAAAACACAGAGCAAACTAATTTTTGTGAAACCGTAAAACAGATCCAAGAAAGAAGGCTGCTTGGTTATTCTAGTTGTTTTCGGCTCAAAATTTAAAAAACAGTTCATACTATTAGATGAAAAACCAATACCAGAGGGCTCTCTAGACTTTAAATCTAATTTACTAAAAAGTAACTCTAAGTCAGATAAATACTTTACTTTTAACCCAAGCCAGTTCGAAATTTTAATTAAACTATCAAAATCATCCCTTGGCTCACTTTTGTGACCCGACAGAACTCTCTCGCTTGCCCAATCTTTAGAAGCCTCAAAAACCTGATTGTTTTGCTGAACTCCAAAATCAATGAGCTTAACTTCTCCTAAAAACGATATCATAATATTAGAAGGAGAGAGATCTCCATGTACAATTCTATATGTATGTAAATTTTGAAGACCAAGATAGACCTCTCTAATAAGATAAACTTTATCTTCAAGCGTTAAAACTGATAACTTAGATAACTGGCTTAAGTTTAAACCCTCAATACATTCTAAAACTAAAACGGGGTACTTTCCTATTTTATCCCAGGAAATAACCTTGTTTAATCTCTGGCTTGAAATTTTAATCAGTGTTTGAACCTCTGACAAAAATCTTTGTTCGTCTGAATTTTTAAATAATTTGATAGCAGCAACAAATTGTACACTAGGGTTTTTTCTATCTCTACAGATAGCTTTGAATACAAAACTAGAAAGACCGGCACCAAGATCCTCTAAAACCCTATATCTAAAGCTGTTTCCAAGCATTTTATTTTTTACATTCACACTTCATCTGTAACTAAAAATTTTAGAAATGGGAAACCAATTCATGCAAGGGGACCCCTAAAATTAATATCATAAGAGCAGGAAACTGAAATAATAATACGGGCACCATGAGTCTAAAAGGTAATTTTTGTAAAAAGCGGTCAATTTGGTTATCGTAAACTGACCTTGCTTCTACTTCAAACTGATTAAGTACTTCTAAATCGAATCCAACAGACTGACTTTCTAATATCCATTCAGCTAAATCATAAGCAAGTTCTATAGATTCTAATTTAGAAAAGTAGTTTATTGCTAAGTTTTTTTGTTTTTTAAAAACAAAAATCTTTATTTTTTTGCTCAAACAGGTCTCATTTTTTTCACAAAAATCTTCCATTGTTTTGATGACACTCTTTCCTTGATAAACATGTTTCTTAATTTCTGAAATCAAAACCATCAATGGCGGAGTTGGTTGGCTGTGAACATCCTTTACTTCTCCTTCCCAACTAAAACTTTTTCCAATTTTTAAAACTATAAAAAACCCAAATAGGAACAAGAATAAACTCAAAAAAGTTAACTTAAGTGGAAACTCTTTTTCAAAAATTTGAACATAAAACCAAATTGGAATAAAAAAAACAGACAAAAACTGTGCTTGGATTCGCAAATTCAAGCATAAATTTACCGACTTGCGTCTAAATTCTTTCTCAAAATGATATACCCTAATCAGCTCATTTAATTCTTGAATTGGGTCAAAAATTGTCACAGACAAGGCTCTTATTTCACTCACTAATTTCATAAATGTTACAGGTATTTTGTTAGATTTTACTAAATGAGTGTGTATGAATTCATCAAAGCACAACTCATAAATCAACCTGTCTTCCTGACTACTCACTTTAGCTATTTTAGAGAAAGATTCTTTTAAAGATGAACCTCTTTTCATATGAGATTTAATTTTTTTTAAAATCCTAAAAAGCCTTTGCTCTCTATCTTTCCAGGTTTTTTTTTCTAAAAATAACATGTAAAAAATAAAAATTATAAAGACTAAAAAAACACTTAATATTTGAAACCCAAAACCCCAATTTTTATAAAAAAAATACTGAGTACTCATTAAAAATAAACCATACGTGTGCACTTTTGGTTTCATTTTTGAGAAATAATTTAGTGAATTTAAAATTTTATAAAAAACACATGACCCAAGTAGTCCGGACAAAAACAACAACATACGACCTCTACAAAAATACAAACCGGAAATGCAAAAATTGGACTCAAGTCAAAAAAAAGAATTGACGATCAGTGTTACGAAGTTAGACTTAAAGTATGTCAACTATGGGAGGACATCATGGCGGCGAAAAAACGTACTTCTAAAAAGAAGACGACAAAAAAGAAAGCGACTCGTAAAAAGGCTACTAAGAAAAAAGTAACTAAAAAGAAAGCGACTCGTAAGAAGGCTACTAAAAAAAGAGTAACTAAAAAGAAGGCTACTCGTAAGAAGGCTACTAAAAAGAAGTCTACTCGCAAGAAGGCTACTAAAAAGAAGTCTACTCGTAAGAAGGCTACTAAAAAGAGAGCTACTAAAAAGAAGGCGACTCGTAAGAAAGCTACTAAAAAGAGAGCTACTAAAAAAAGAGTTACAAAAAGAAAAACAACTCGTAAAAAGAAGTAATTTTACTAAAAAGTCCGGGTATCCGGACTTTTTTTTGTCTAACAATTGGACAACCCCCTAGTCATTAGGCTTGAACTCATTTAGTTATAATTTCTTATTAAAATCTTTAAATTTTATCTCTATATCCAAACTTCAAATATTGAGTTTGTACTCATTCCATGCGACCTATAAGAACAAAAGATATTTTCTCTTATATATAAGGTGGTAAGTTATGTTTGATTCATTAAACATCCCTACGGATGGGCAAAAAGTTCAATTTTTAAACGGCAAAGCACAAGATACTCCAAATCCAATAATTGGGTTTATCGAAGGAGATGGAATCGGGCCAGATATATGGTCAGCTACTCAAAACGTCTTAGATGAAGCTGTTAGAATTGCCTATGACTCAAACAAACAGATAAAATGGGTTGAAATTTTTGCTGGAGAAAAAGCTCATAAAAAAACAGGCGAATGGCTACCTCAACAAACAACTGATTTTATTAAAGAATTTGGGCTAGCAATCAAAGGACCTCTTGCAACTCCAATTGGAGGGGGAATTCGATCTCTCAATGTTGCCCTCAGAAAGCAACTCGACCTTTATGCCTGTTTTAGACCGTGTCGCTGGTTTACCGGTGTTCCTGCTCCTGTTGTTGAGCCACAAAACGTTAATATGACTATTTTTAGAGAAAATACTGAAGATATTTATGCTGGTGCTGAATGGGAAGCTGGCTCTGAGGCAAGCAAAGAGTTTATTGCCCTTGCTAAAAAGCATGGTAAAATACTCAGAGATGGCTCTGCTATCGGACTTAAGCCTATGAGTGAGTTTGGATCTAAGCGTTTGATTAAAAAAGCTATTGAATATGCCATTGAGAAAAAGCTTCCAACTGTAACCCTTGTTCACAAGGGAAATATCATGAAATTTACAGAAGGATCCTTTATGGAATGGGGCTACGAACTCGCAAAAGAAGAGTTTGGTGCTCAAACCATTTCTGAAAAAGAGCTTTGGGATAATCATAATGGAGTAGCTCCTGCTGGAAAAATTGTTATTCGTGATCGAATTGCTGATAATATGTTTCAACAGGCACTCTTAAGACCTGCAGAATATTCTGTTTTAGCTCTGCCAAATTTAAACGGTGACTATATGAGTGATGCTCTTGCTGCTCAAGTTGGTGGCCTTGGAATCGCTCCTGGTGCAAACTTTGGTGATAATCGAGCTTTATTTGAAGCAACCCACGGAACCGCCCCAAAGTATTCTGGCATGGACAAAGTAAACCCTGGTTCACTTATTTTATCAGGCGTTATTATGCTTGAGTATTTAGGATGGACTGAAGCTGCTGACTTAATTGAAGCAGGTTTAGAAAAAGCCATTCAAGACAAACAAGTTACATATGATTTTGAGAGACTCATGACTGGAGCAACTTTACTGAAATGCTCTGAGTTTGGAAATGAAATTATCAAAAACATGAAGTCTGCATAATTTTTCAAGATAAACACTAAATATATAAAACTTTAAACTTAAAAACATAAACTAAGGATAAAAAAACTTATGAAACAAAGAGCTAAATTATCTGTCATTGGCGCAGGCTTTGTAGGGTCTACCTGTGCCCATTGGGCAGCAGCAAAGGAACTTGGCAATGTTGTCTTACTAGATATCAATGAAGGAGCAGCACAAGGAAAGGCTTTGGATTTATTTGAAGCATCTCCGGTAGAAGGCTTTGATTCTAAAATAACTGGAACAGCTGACTATAAAGACATTGCTGATTCAGATGTTATTATTGTAACTGCAGGTCTCCCAAGAAAACCAGGAATGAGCAGAGATGACCTTTTAGCTAAGAACGCTCAGATCATGACATCCGTTTGTAAAGGAATAAAAGAACATGCTCCTGACTCTATTGTTATCATTGTCAGCAACCCTTTAGATGCGATGGCTTATGTTGCAAAAGAAGTTCTAGGTTTTCCGAGAGAAAGAGTTATTGGAATGGCAGGTATCTTAGACAGTGCACGCTTTAAAAGTTTTATTGCTGAAGAACTTAATGTTTCAGTTAAAGACATCCAAGCTTTTGTATTAGGTGGGCATGGCGATACGATGGTTCCAATGCCAAGGCATTGTTCTGTTGGTGGCGTTCCGTTAATGGAAATGTTATCTGAACAAAAAATTGAAGCACTTGTAGAGAGAACTCGAAAAGGTGGAGCAGAGATTGTTGGCTTACTTAAAACTGGGTCAGCTTATTATGCTCCTTCAGCTTCTGCAGTTGCTATGGCAGAGGCCATCATAAAAGATCAAAAAAGGATTCTTCCATGTGCTGCTTATCTTAATGGAGAGTATGGAGTCGACGGTCTTTTCATAGGCGTTCTCAGTCAACTAGGTAGCACTGGCCTTGAAAAAGTAGTTGAAGTTAAACTTAACGATAAAGAACGAGAAGGCTTGAACCACTCTATAAAAGCTGTTCAAACTCTTATTGAAAAAATTAAAACAATGGAACTTTCATGAATATACACGAATACCAAGCTAAAAGTGTCTTAAAGGGATATGGCGTACCTGTTTTAGATGGCGGAATTGCTGTCAGCCCAGATCAAGCAGAAGCTGTGGCTAAAGATTTATCTTCTAATGAAGAATCTCCTATTTGGGTTGTAAAAGCCCAAATTCATGCAGGCGGAAGAGGAAAAGCCGGAGGCGTAAAACTTGCTAAAAGCCTTTCTGAGGTTAAAGAATATGCGAAAGGAATGATCGGTACCACACTTGTTACCCATCAAACAGGCCCAGCTGGAAAAGAAGTGCTTAAAGTTTATATTGAAAAAGGCTGTAATATTGCAAACGAATATTACGTTGCTTACTTAGTAGATAGAGCAACTGACAGTATTTCTCTTATATACAGCTCTGAAGGCGGAATGGATATTGAGCAAGTGGCTGCAGAAACTCCTGATAAAATTAAAAGCCTTTCTATTAATGCTATTACTGGCCTCATGCCATTTCAGTGCAGACAGGTTGCATTTGACCTTGGATTAAATGGCAAAGCTGTTTCGGCAATGACAAAAACTCTTATGAAACTTTTTACGGCTTTTAAAGAAAAAGACGCTGAAATGCTTGAAATCAACCCTTTGGTTTTAACTCAAGAAAATACCGTTGTTGTCTTAGATGCAAAGATGAGCTTTGACTCAAATGCTCTTTACCGACATCCAGAAATTTTAGAACTTAGAGATTTAACAGAAGAAGATCCCGCAGAAGTAGAAGCAAGCAAATATGATTTAGCTTTCATTAAGCTTGATGGAAACATTGGTTGCCTTGTTAATGGTGCTGGCCTTGCAATGGCTACAATGGATATTATCAAACTTTGCGGAAGTGAACCTGCTAACTTTTTAGATGTAGGTGGCGGAGCTACTAAAGAAAAAGTAACAGAAGCTTTTAAAATTATTTTAAAAGACCCAAATGTTAAAGGTATCCTCGTTAATATTTTTGGTGGAATTATGAAGTGTGACATTATTGCTGAGGGAGTTGTTGCTGCGACAAAAACTCTTGGACTAGATGTACCTCTTGTTGTTCGCCTCAGAGGAACCAATGTTGATAAAGGTCGTAAGATTCTATCAGAAAGTGGTTTAAATATTATCCCAGCTGTCACCCTGAAAGAAGCTGCAGAAAAAATCGTAGAAGCCGTAAAAGCTTAAGGAGTTAAATTATGTCTATTTATGTTAATGCTAATACTAAGCTTATTTGCCAAGGCTTTACTGGGTCTCAAGGAAGTTATCACTCAGAACAAGCCATTGAATACGGTACTCAAATGGTTGGTGGCGTAACTCCAGGAAAAGGCGGAATCAAGCACCTAGGACTCCCTGTATTTAATACAGTACAAGAAGCACGTGATACGGCAGGAGCTAACGCTACAGTTATTTTTGTTCCACCACCTTTTGCTGCTGACGCAATCCTAGAAGCCGAAGCTGCTGGTATTGAGCTTATTGTTTGCATCACTGAAGGCATACCTGTTTTGGATATGGTTAAGGTTAAATCAGTTTTAGCAAATTCTTCTTCAAGACTTATTGGCCCAAACTGCCCAGGAGTTATTACTCCA
>CALGNA010000110.1 GCA_937958795.1 uncultured Bdellovibrionales bacterium
TTTAATCCTTTAACTGGTCTTAAGTTTTCAATCCAACCCTACCGTGCGCCTTTAAATTTTTTAGAAGACTTTAAAGATAATCATTTATTAAAATCTGAAATTTTTTGCTCTGACCTAGAGGAGACTTTTTCAAGTCAATCTGATCTCTCAGACAAGAATCTTAAATCAAGCTCCCCTCTGCATGGGCTCTTTACTTTTTCACTAGAGCCTCAAAATTTTAAAAAAGCCTTAGTCTTTTGTAGATATTTTTTAACTGATGAAAACCATAACTTCTTCTTCTCGCCACAGTTTACAGTTCAAGTAAAATCAAATCACTTGCAAATAAAGCATGATCTTTCAAACCAACTTGGCCCACAAGTTACCACTGATTTTGTGCAACCCCTCTCGCACCTACAAAGATCTTACCCCAAAAAAAATCTTCTTTCATTTCCAACTTATCTTAACTCAAGTCGTGATGTCCAAGATGACTTTACTGAATTCACAATACTGAGTGGAGAGTTTCAATCGGAAGATACAATATCTTACAGTCTAGCTGTTGATAAATTAAACCTCCCTCTCGAAACCTACATTATATCAGGAGGAGGACGAGATCTCTGCCAAACAACTTCCTCTTTTCTCAACAATAGAACTCCACCATGCGAGGGACACAATGCTGGCTTGCTATGGAAAATATTAAAAATATCAAATAAAGCTATTGCTACTTTAGAGGTTTTTAATACGGAACAACAATCTTGGGTTACCCCAACTAAATATAAGTTTTTTATGAATATAGAAAATGACTTGCAAACACTAAAATGGCGCTATGTGGTTCGATTAAAAACTCAGTGCATGAGCACCTATGCTTCTCTTTTTACTTATTCAGAAAATGAAATTAAAGATGCCGATAAGGGATATATGACCCTTACTCCTGTTCCCACGCCTGAACGAGCACCTGAGTTAGCTGTTATTTTTACAACTCCTAACTCTGAACTCATTGGGACTTCTGAACAAGACATTAATGCTAAACCTATTTTGCCAACTTGGGACTTACTTCAAGACTCATCTTCTAGTGAAAGTTACAGTTTAATCAATTATGATTTAAATAATATTGATAACTTGTCACTACAGACGCCATTTTACAGGCACAGCTATGGATCTTTAATGTCTCATCCTTATGAAGATCCAAATTTTTTTCACTCAGGTATTCGATATTCTTTTTTCTCTGAACTAAAAGTCAAATCTCAATTAAATAACGGCTCCCTCTTCTCACTTCATATGAACGAAAGCTTCATAACTGATAAGAAAATATCTACTATTCAAGACAAGGTCTTTGATAAACAAAAATCGATCCTTGATATTTACTTTGATCATTTTTTATATGGACTTAATTTTCCTGTCGATGAAATTGCCGGTATGGAGTATGATATTCGTTACTTTGAAGATGATATGGAAAACTCAAATTGCTTTGTGAGCTTTAAGTAAAAAAAACGACCACGTAATCAATTAGGCATATCAGTTAAAATATTTAGATACTCAATTGGTAGAGGTTTTTGATCTTCTATCATTTCCATTAGTATATCTCTTTGTCCCTTAATCGACCTTACATTAAGAGAAGCTTCCAGCTCTTCTTCTAAAACTTGATCAAGTAACTCTAGTGCTTTTTCTGAATCGTTATTTATTCCGTATTCAAGTTTAGCTTCGTAAATAAGAAGTTCATCAGCTGATAACTTTGAGTTTTCTCTAGCTTCATTGAGTACTGCCCAAGGATTTACTTCATTTAAATCTACCTCTCCGGTTAAAGCACCATTTAGTAGGTTTATAACAACCCCTTGGCTTTGCATACCAATGCCTTCATAACCATCATCGTATATGTTCTTCTGACAATTTAAATACTCTTTTACGTCTTTGCTATCAGATTGCTCAAAATCTCTCTGACAATCCATTCTAGCATTAAAATATAACTCTGGGTAACGGTCATTAATAACATTAAAGTGCGGACAATAATCAAAAATGGATGTAGTAAGAAATTTTTTATTTTTGTCTTTCTCTAGTTCAACCATTAATTTTGCAGGAGCATCAAAAGAACATTTTACGGTTTGTATAGATAAACTCTCCTCATCAAGATCTTCTAATTCATCATAGGGTACGACCTTAATTCGTTTTACTTTTTGCATCATAAAAAATGAAGAACATAAGTTTTTATTTTCAGATGCTGACACATTTAAATTTTCAGATTTTTCAGCACTATAAGACGATAAACACATTTCAAGCATTTTATCTGTAATGTCTGTCTCTTTATTTGGAAAGTTTAATTTAAAAGAGGCATAATTATTTTTCACACATGGCATCAATTGTTCCACTTCTTTTTTATCAAAAGAAGTCATTAGATTTTCTAAGTTTCCCTTCAACAAAGATTTTTCAAACTTAATACAATAATCATATTCATCTCTTTGTTCTTCCGTAAGACTTTCTAAAAGACTTACCTCAGAAACCTTATCTCTTTTTATAATATTTTTATCGGAAACTGGCAAATTAATTGAATTATTTATTTTTGCAAGAGGGTCTTCTTTTTTGGAATTTTTTACTAGCTTTAACTTCTTACTCATTTTTTTAGAATACTTGGTTGTTTTTCCATGAACTGATGTGACTTCTGTTTTTTCACTTAACTGAGCTATTTTTTTATATCCAAAAAAGCCACATACTAAAATAAATATAACTAAAAAGTACTTCTTCATTACAAACCCCCACCTGTATAATAATGAAATTTAATTTACCATATATAACAAAAAACTCAATGAGCTTCATAATTTTTAGCTTAGTTGTACTAATAAACATAATAATTAAAAAAAATCAGTTTATTTAGATATAGATATATATCTTACTTTTTCTCAGCCCTTAAATAAAAAATAGGCTGTTTCTTTTTTAAGAAGATTTTTTCAAAATGAGTGATGAAGTTTTCTGGTTCCCATTCTGAGTTATGAAGATCTCTCGTAAAACGGGTCACTTCATATGGTGAGTTTTCCCATTTTTTCAGAGTCCAATCAAAATAATCTTCACTATCGGTTTTAAAATCTACAAAACTATTTTTCTTTTGAAGTTTAAATAAACTCTCCATAAATTCAGACTGCAGCAATCTATGCTTCCAATGCTTTTTCTTAGGCCAAGGGTCAGGATGGTGAATATAGACATTGTTAATTTCATCTTCCTCAAAGAGGTCAGAAATTTGATAGGCATTATATCTAAGGATTTTAAACCAATCTCCACCTGGACTATCCTCAAGAGCTTTTTTAATGGCTTGGATAAGTGGTTTGTATTTAGCCTCAATTCCTAAAAACAGCCTATCTTTTTCAGTAGAAGCTTTGTGAGAAAAAAAGAGACCGTTACCCGTACCTATCTCGACATCCAAAGGATGTTCTTTTTCTTTAGAAAACACTTCAGTTCGCCATTTGCCCTTAAAAGTCGGAGATAGGGTTTCATCAAAGGCTGATTCCTTAAAAGATGTGAGCAAAAGCTGCACATAGGGGTTCGGAAATGGTATAGATGTGGTTTTAGCTAATCTAGCTTTGGCGCCCTTCATAACCCTGAGGTAACAAATGTTTCGACTTTTAAACAACAAAAAAATGAACTTTCTTTTAATAGTGTGTACTCTTACTATTCCGCTCTTATTCTCGCCCTTAGAGTTATGTCTGTTAAACCAAGCCCATGCCTTGTCTACTAAAGCTCCTCAAATCCTCATTTCTGGCCCGGATGATCAAGCCATTGAAGCAGGTCTTAAGATTCACCAAGCTGGTGGAAACCTCGTTGATGTGACTGTAGCAACAGCCTTAGCCTTGTCTGTTACATCACCTTATTATGCCTCCTTAGGGGGTGGTGGATTTGCGTTACTTCATCTTAAGAATTTTAAACTAGGCTCAAAGGTCAAAGTTTTAGATTTTAGAGAAACTGCTCCCTTAAAAACATCGCCTGAATATTTTACTCAAAATAGTTATAGCTCCCAAAAAGGAGGAGCAGCTGTTGGAACTCCTGGTATTCCGTCTGGTCTTTGGGAGTTACATCAAAAATATGGTAAATTACCATGGAAAAAGCTTTTTGCACCAGCTATTCAAATTGCTCAATCAGGGGTTCAGGTTTCATCTGAATTTAGTTCCATTGTAAAAAGAACTCAGCCCAAATTAAATTCAACTGGTCTTGATATGTA
>CALGNA010000111.1 GCA_937958795.1 uncultured Bdellovibrionales bacterium
CTACGGTTTGAGTTTGGCTTCCCGCTTGACCCAGATGAAAGATTTGATGAAAACAAATCAGATTTTGCATTTTCAATCATGTCTACTTTTTAATAGGATAGTTAAGAACTAAATTGTAATAAATTAAGAACAATTAAAAAAGGATTAAATAATATGAAACATATCTTAACAGGCTTAACAGTTTTACTTTTCTCATTTTCAGCTTTTTCTTTAGATCTAGTTGTAGATGTTCAAACTGCATTGACGGGATGTAAAAAAGGTAAACAAGCTAAAGCTAAATTTGAGCAAAAAGGTCAAAAAGCCAGAGCTGATATTACAAAAAAAGCAGAAGCTCTTAAGGCTGAGTATCAAAAACTTCAAAAAGACGCCCAAGCTGGCTTGCTCGGAAAAGAAGCCATATTGAAAAAACAGCAAGAAATGGCTCAGAAAGAAATGGCTTTAAAGAAAGAAGATTATGATAAAGGTGTTGCTCTTCAGAAAGAAGAAAACTCAGAAGCTCAAAAACTTATTGCTGGCATTATGCAAACAGCAGGTCAAATTGCTAAAAATAAAAAAGCCAATAAGGTTTTTGAAAAGTCAGCTATGATATATTTTGACAGCAGTGTTGTAGACATAACTCAAGATGTTATTAATAAGTTTAATAAACAAAAATAATACGTATTAGCGGGTAAAGTTATATGGAAACTGTTATGGACCATAAAGCTATTTTAAAAGTACTTCCACATAGGTATCCATTTTTATTGGTTGATCGTGTGATTGATGCCCATAGAACTGAGGGTGGGAGCAGAGTCGGACAAACAGTTACGGCTCTTAAAAATGTTACCTTTAATGAACCATTTTTTAATGGTCATTTTCCTGGAGAACCAGTTATGCCTGGCGTTCTGATTATAGAAGCTATGGCACAAGCTGGGGCATTGGCACACCATCGTCCAGATGATGAGTTATTAAACTTTATGATTGGATCAGTTCAAGAGGCTAAGTTTAGAAAAAAAGTAGTGCCAGGGGATCAGCTTATTATGAAGGCTGAAGTTATACAGGGTAGAAACTCTCGTCATAAGATTGAGATTAAAACTTATGTAAAAGAAGACTTAGTCGCGCAGGCCACATTTTTGGCAGTAAGCTCTTCTAGAAAAGACGGATTGTAGTTCTGTGATCGTTAAAAAAAAATCTGGCATTCATAAGAGTGCTGTTATTTCGGGTGAAGCTCAAATTCACGAAGAGGCCTATATAGGACCTCATTCAGTTATTACTGGGAATGTCACTATAGGTGCTGGGACCCAAGTCTTAAATAATGTAAGTATTGGTTCTGATTTTGGGGAAGTTTTAATAGGAGAAGATAATGTGATCTTCCCTGGTGCCGTAATAGGTGCTCCGCCGCAAGATTTAAAATACAATCAAGAAAATACAAAATTAACGATTGGCAGCAGAAATGTGATGAGAGAATGTGTTTCTATTCATATAGGTACAGCTCAAGACACTGGTTTAACTAGTATAGAGAATGATAATCTTATTATGGCCTACGTTCATATTGCTCATGACTGTAAACTAGGTAGTCACATAGTAGTTGCAAATACTTCAAACTTTGCAGGGCATATTACAGTAGAAGATCATGTTAAGGTTGGAGGAGCTTGTAATTTTAATCAATTTTTAAGATTAGGACAGCATAGTTATATTGGTGGTGTGAGTTCTGTTAGTCAGGATATTTTACCTTTTACAATAGCTCGTGGCTTTCCTGCGAAGCCAGTTGCAACTAATAAAATTGGTTTAGAGAGAGCTGGTGTTAACAAAGAAGATATTCAAGATATATATAAAGCAGTTAGGTACTTTTTGCACTCTAATGAAACCACTGAAGCCTTTCTTAAGTTTTTAGACGAAGAGTTAACAGAATCTACATATATTAACCATATTCGACATTTTGTAGTTAATTCTAAGAGAGGAATAGCCCGTTGAATTTTTTATTCAACGAGTAAAGCAAGATGAATCCATTACAGGTTTCTCGTAAAAAAAGGCTTCTCATTGTATCAGCTGAGGCCTCGTCAAATGCCTATGCAGTAGAGTTACTAAAAAAAATTGATAAAGACTCTGTCTATTCTTATGGAATTGGCGATGTCCAAATGAGACAACACGGCTTTGATTCCCTTGTTCCATCTGAATCATTAGCAGTTATGGGTATTGTCGAAGTTCTAAAAAAAATAAAATTCATAAAAAATGCATTTGATTTAATTTTAAAGAGTATAGATCGGGAAAAGCCAGACTTAGTTCTTCTAATGGATTATCCTGGTTTCAATGTTAAGCTAGCTGAAAAAATCAAAGCTAAGTACAATGATATTCCAATTTATTATTTTATTTTACCAAAAGCTTGGGCCTGGAAAAAAAAACGAGTTCAAAAGCTGATTAAATACTGTGATAAATGTTTTTCAATTTTACCTTTTGAAGAATCATTTTTTTCTAGTTTAGGTCTTAAAACACAATATGTGGGTAATCCTTTGGTTGCTCAATATAAACAAAGTGTTAAAATTTTTGATATTGAATTAGAAAAGGAAAAAAGATCTTTAAGAAATCAAGATTATATCTTAGGGTTAATGCCAGGAAGTCGCGAATCAGAAGTTAAGAGTCACATTCAAATTCAATTAGAAACAGCAATAACTTTAAAAAAGAGTATCCAAAATTTAAGAGTTCTTATTTTGTTAGCACCTCACTTTAATAAAGAAGATGTCCTTAAGTGTTTGCCTAGTCACTTACTTCAGAATATAGATTGTCAGTTTATAAAACTAGATTCATTTGGAATGATAAGAATTTGTGATGGTTTAATTGTAGCGTCAGGAACAGCAACATTGCAGGTAGGTATTTGTAAAAAGCCTATGGTTATTATGTATAAAGTAAATCCCATTACTGCCTGGATTGGAAAAAGACTTGTAAAAGGAATTAAATATTTTGGACTTGTAAATTTAGTTTTAGATAAAAAAGTAGCGCCAGAATTTATGCAGGGGGAGGCAAAAGCCCCTGTTCTTGCAAGGGCATTTCTAGAAATCTATCTAGATCAAGCTTATATTGGGGACATGGATCAACTTGAAAAACACCTTGGTGATTTAGATAGTTTTGATATGCTAAATCAAGAAGTTAGCACTATTTTAGGTCTAGTATAATGAAACGTTCTCAAGTACATATTCTGCAATCATATTTTCTTTTATTATTTTTTCCGCTTGTTTGGGTCCCTTATCTTTATCATTTTATGAGAGAGTTTTTATATCAAAAAGGTTTTTTAAAAAGCTATACTTCAAAAATTAAAATTTTAAGTGTCGGTAATATAAGCCTTGGAGGAACGGGTAAAACTCCTTTTTCCATTAAACTCATTCAGAATTTGTTGGATAAAAATAAAAAGCCAGCGCTTTGTATTCGTGGATATGGTTCAAGTTCAGGCAAGAGGTCTTTAGATTGCCTCTATCGAGAAGTTCCCCAAGGGATGATTTCGTTTACTCAAGAAGATATTCATAATTTTGGGGACGAGGCTTTGCAGTACAGGGCAAAGTACAAAGATCTTATAATTATAGTTTCACCCCGTAGGGATGAGGCTGTAAAAAGAATAGAAGAAGCTTATCCAGAAGTAGACTGTGTTGTTTTAGATGATGCTTTTCAAAATAGAAGAATAAAAAAAGATTTAGAAATTGTTCTTGTTGATTCAAGTTTAAAGCCTCTTTCAAAATTTATGCTCCCATTTGGTTGGATGAGAATGCCTTTCTTAAGTCTTAAGAACGCAAATCTTGTATTGCTACCAAAGGCGAACTTAGCTCCTAAGAGTTTAAAAAGTTATTGGTTAAAGCAATCTCGAAAGTATGTAACTAAAAGCCAAGTGTTGTGTTTGGATGCTGAAGTTATTTTTCCAGAAAAGAGTATAGTTGAGTCTAAAAAAATAGTTGTTTTTAGTGCAATCGCTGACAGTGAGTTGCTTTTTAAGAGCATAAAAAAACATTATAAAGACGTTACAGCTGATTTTATTTTTAAGTCTTTTAGAGACCACCATATATTTACGGAGCAAGACTTTAGAGAGTTTAAAAATTATAAGCCTGACTTGTACTTTTGTACGACTAAAGATTTTGTTAAGATTGTAGATCCTAAAATTTTAGAATTAACACAACTTATTTATTTAGATTTTTCTTGGAGTTCACAAATTGATAAAGCAATTGATAAGATTTTTTAAAGTTAAGGCTTTAAAGAGTCTTTTATTTTTATTATCTTTGTCTACCAGAAGAATGCAAATGAGCTTTGGATATGTCTTAGGACATATTTGGTACTACATTATTCCTATTCGTAAAAAAGTTACTTATAATAATATACGTTTGGCCTTTCCTGACTGGAATGAAAAAAAAGTGCGACAATGTCATAAAGAGACTTTAATACATCTTTGTCAGATTTTTGCAGAATATGGAAACTTTAAAAAATTAAAAAATAAGAAATTTTTTAATAAGTATGTTGAATTTAGGGGTAAAGAGCATTTAGAAAAGGCCTTTTCCCTAAATAAGGGAGTGCTGGTCTTAGGGATGCACAATGGAAATGGTGAATTGAGTATCGCATCACTGTGTCAGGCTGGTTTTAAGATGGTTCTTCTAGGGCGAAAAATTAAGGACCCAGACATAGATAAAGGCTTGGCTGAAATAAGAAGCTGCACAGGTTTAGAGCTACTGCCAGCTTATGGTCCTATAAAGCCGTTGCTAAAAGCAATTAGAGACAATAAGGGCGTTATTTTTGTGCCTGATCAATTTGTTTCATCTAAAAAAGGTTCTAAGTCCTACTTTTTTGGTAGACCTACTTATACAGGATCAGGCCTTGCAACACTCTACTTTCGATTTAAGTGCCCCATAGTATTTACCTTTGCTTATAGGGAGGGTCTTAAATGGATAATTGAAGCAAGGCCAGTTCAGGTGAGTCATGAAGATAATGTTGAAACTTTAACCCAAAAATTCAGCAACCTTATGGAATCTGTGATTAAAGAGGATCCTAAACTTTGGTTGTGGGTCCATAAAAGATGGAAAAAAGTAGATAAGTTTACTGGAAAAAACTAACAGCTCAGTCAATTCTAAAGTAAGATAAAGACATTCTAGCAACGAGGAGAACCTGTTGAGAAAGTATCTTTATATATCTTTTATGATTTTGCTTAGCACACAGCTTGGCTGCTCCTCGAAAAAACTAAAACTAGAAAAAGAAGATGCAAAAAAAGAGTTATTTCAAGATAAGGAATTTTCACAAGCTCACCGAATTGAAGCTATTGAGCCAGATCTTGAAGTATCTAAGGTTGAAGTTCCTAAATTAGAAAAATCTAGGCTTGAAAAATCTCCAGTAGCAAACAGTAAGAGCACCACAGGATCTAAAAAATCAGAAAAACAAAAACAGCAAGTGCCATCTCATTCAGTTACTGCTGAAAAAACGACGTCTTTAAATAGTACTAATGTTGGTAAAAAAGACCCAGCTGCGCCAATAAGTTCAAGTTATTTTATAAATAGAAAGAAGTCGGATTTTCCAATCAAGGTTGGAGAAAAAACAATTTTATCTGTCAGGTATATGGGAATAGAAGCTGGGAAAGCTACAATCAAGGTACTACCTTATAAGAATATAGATGGTAGAAAGGCGTTTCACCTATGGGCTGGAGGAAAGACGACAGGTCTTTTTGCTAGAATGTATCCGGTTGAAGATGCTATTGAAACCTATTGGGATGCAGAAACTCTGATACCTTTTTTTACTGCTCTTCATGGAGATGAATTAAAAAAAGTTTACGAAGTTGTTACGGATTACAATTGGAATGATAAAACTGCTAAAATGCTAAAGAAAGAATGGAAGCCTGAAAAGGGAGTCAAAACACGTAAGAAAAAATGGAAAATTTTAGATTATGCTCAAGACCCTATGTCAGCATTTTTCTATTTAAGAACCTATAAACTTGAAGTTGGTAAAACTTAC
>CALGNA010000112.1 GCA_937958795.1 uncultured Bdellovibrionales bacterium
TTATGACTTTCTCTTTTAAAAATATCATTTGCTAGATCATGTTTTTCAAGCTCTGTAAGGTCAAAATTATCTCCATTAAAGATGCTTAAGCCTAGTGCTAATGATAAGCATCCTGAGTACACAGGTTCTAGGTTCCCATACTCATCTTTTTTATATCCATTTTCATAGTCATTATAGATAGATTTAACATCTGATAGTAAGGTTTCAGAAAGAGCCTCAGAGCCCCCCTCTCTTAAAATGATTCTATAATATGAGACACCATACATGTTTTCATGAGACCTTCGCATGAAGTGTTTACTCATGTTCGGTGAAGTAGCAATCCCCATTATAGCAGTGAATAGACCAGAACCGTTAATGATATTTTGTCCATTTGTAGTTCCAATTTTCAATGTTCTAAACATGTTTAAGAGTGTTCCTGCGTTAGAAAATAGCTTCATAAAAATTGGAGCAAGTGCAATTTCACCTGCAAATAAAAAGGGGACTATAGAGGTGGCAGATCCTACTTTTTCAAGTAAAATAATGTTGTTTTTAAAGTCTTCAACTTTTTCCAGATAGATTGTGACACTTTCTTCAGTGTATTCATTATTTTCATCAGTTTCAAGGAGGTAGTTTAAGCAGTTAAAGGCTTCGGTTTCAAAGTTCATACTGGTTACGACCTGTTTAATAAAAACGGATTCAAAGTGATAGTCCCAGCTGATATAACTGTATTTTTCTTGCATATTGTGATCATATTCTAAGGTAGAAATTCCTGGAAGAAAGGCAAACTCTGTTAAAAATGTTTTTACAAATCCGTCTTTAAGTAGGTTTGCTGTGGCTAAGTGAGCACTTTGAATAAAGTCTCTATCTAGGTTAGGAAACCTACTATGAATAACTTCATCCATATCATAAAGTTTTGGTCCGTCTTCTTTTTTTGGTCTTAAGCGATTTGGTAAAAATATGCTAAGGTTCATGAAGCCATTCAGCTGATTGGTCGCTGGGTATGGTGCCTCAAAAGCTTGCTGTGGTTTGTATTTAAGGTACATATAGCAAAGTTTTTTTGTTAAAGCGGAGGCGGCTTCATCGGCCCTTATTTCTGATTCATGAGCTCTTTCATTAAAGCTCTTTTTTCTAAGGGATTCCCTTAGGTGACGAAGAACTTGCTGAGCATGTACTAGGTCGAATTTGTAATAATCACTGCCTGATCGTCTACCCATGCGATATAGAGTGTTGTTGTTTGTGGGATCAGAATTATTAGATCCAATAATTTCAGGTTTCTGTTCAGCTTCAGTGGGTCTGAAGTTTATATCTTTAAAGAATAGACGTGCTTCTGCTAGTCCAAATACATATCTAGAGTTCAGGATCGGGCTATCCCACAAATAGAGAGGTTGGTCTTGGTCTAAAAAATTGTAGCCGTTCCCTGTAGAGGAAATAGATATGAGCAATATTCCTATGGTTAAGAAGAGCCGTTTCATGTCTATTTGATTACAAGATTTATGCCAGCTTAAGTCAGTTTTAAGCTTTATTGAGAGCATATAAGTTGTTTATAAAGTATACAGTTTTTATTTTATAGACATCAATTTTTATAAATTAATTTAATGTAAAATGATTCATTAGATTCTTGTGTGCCTCGAATGAATAGATTTATAAAATCTTGAATAAACGTAGTACTTAACTATCGCTATTTACTGCATTCCAAAACATGACTATATACTCTTGAAGGCTCATTTGTTTCTCTTGTATAAAATTTTCAAAAATATAATATCCACCAAATGTTAAAGCTGCACCAGAAGCTAATCCAGCTCCAATACTCTTAAAAGATGCTTTGGTTTGGGTAGTGTGGGTAAATTTTTTGATTACGAGATGTCCTTCTTTAAGACTCGGGCTTTGCTTGAGTGTAAAATAATCAATATTTTCTAGATTGGTTATATCGCTTTCGGTAAGAGCCAAGTCTTGAAAAGATAATTTGAGATCACTTAAATCTATTGCTGCAAGAGAGCTTGAAATTTTCTCATATTCAGTTGAAAGTTGATTTGTTAGTTTTCTAAAATTTTCAAATTTTGCTTCAAGATCGTTTATTAAGGCTGTGTTTTCGGGATCAGAAATGCGTTGTGTTTCAAGTGTTCGAATTTCTTCTAAGTGATTGAAGTATTGATCGTCTAATTTCTTTAGAGAGTCTGATAGAGTCATGAATTCATAGTGACCGCTATGAATTTTATTAACGTATAAATCATATATTTCCTGTGATCTATTTAATTTTTCTGGGTGTCTTCGGTAAGTTTTCTCTAATTGTTGCTCTAGGTATTTAAGAGAATTTTGCGAAATTTGATGAGTTTGAGCAAAGGAGTTTGTCCATTTTGGTATGTTGTAAGAGCTATAGTTTAACAATTCTGTTTTCTTAAAAGTGTTAGGTTTTAATATAGTCTTTGGGGGGGAGCCATCAACCCATCTAATATCGAAGGGGTTATAGAGGCTTGGGATCATTTCTTTTTCAAACATTAAAATATTTCTTGGGTCATCTTTTGCTATTTTAAATCCAACTTTAGTGTCTTCAATCATGCGTTGGGTCGTCTTAAGTTGTTTTCTTAAAAGAATTCCAACATCTATGATGGCTAATAGTTGATCTGTTAATTCTGGGGTGCTTAGATTTTGTATAGTGCTTATGGTTTCAAATGCAGTGCTAACTTGAGAAGCATGGCTGCCAGGCCTTTTGAGGTTTAGAAGAGCCTCAAAATTAACTGTTACATCATAAAAGATAACTTTTTGGATATCACTTACATAGCCTAGGTTTTTTAATGTAGATGCATATCTAAGTCCACCTAAGGCGATTGCAGTCTCTAGGCATTTGTTTGAGTTATCAACTCTAGATGAGGACTGGCATATTGTAGCTTTTGAAATAATATCTGCTAAATAGATAAACCTTAAATCATCTGTAGTAATTTGTTGGACGAGTTTGTGGTTTTCTTCTAGTAGTAACTGGATTTCTCCCAAGCTCATATCTTCGTGGTTTTTTGTAGTAATAGTATCAACAATGGAATCAATTTCGGCTTGCGTAATAGGTGCATTGGGAGCGTCGTTTCTGCCAGCTGCAAATACCATTTGAGAAAGAAATAGACCTATAGCAATTATATATGTTTGAATATGGGCTCTAGAATTAAATTTCTTCATAATACTTAGTATTCAAGTACTATGCCTAATCTAGGCCTATTATAAGTGACTTAAGGGGTTTAGATGTTTATAGATTCGTCATTACCAAAAACAGGGTGACAATATTTGTCTTTATAATTGAGGTAAAAGCCCTTTGTTTAAAAGGCTTTTACTAATAGAGTAGGATTAATTTACAGTTACAAGGCTAAGCATTGCTGAAGAGCAAGAGTCAGGTGACCTTGGTGTGCTCAGTAGGTCAATGGAAGCGAGGTCAATACTATCATCACGGGATTTATCAGCTAATGAATAACCAAGTTTAGACTTGGGTAATGAGTTTAAATGTCCAAGGAACTCGTCGTAAACATCATTTGATGTTGGAGCAGAGTTTTCTAAAAAATAGTTGGAAGCTGTTTTGATGCTAGTAATAGAGTCTTCTTCGAAACCAAATTCATGCACTCTCAAAGATAAAAAGCGTACAGCAGTTTGAAATTTGTGATAAAGTTCAGGGTTTGCAACTTCGCCTGTTTGTAGTGCTTTTAAGATAAGCTGTCCTAAAATAGTAGCAGTAAGGCCGCCGTCATCATCAGTATAAGTCTCGGTATTGCTTGGGTCTTCTTCTATGGTTTGAAGTTCATTGTCTATTGAGCTTTTGTATTTATAGGTGTCAAATGTAACTATGGAAGTCCCATCTAAAAAATGACCGGCTATTGAAAAACCTAAAACAGCATCAGATATGCAGGCATATGAAAATGAAGAGAGGCTTAAAGCTAATAGCGAGATTAAAACGGATTTCATAAAAACTCCTTTGTTTTTTATAATAATGGAGCTTCGATTACCAATACTGGTCTTATGAATCACGCTGGTCTGCTTCTATATTATTAATTAAGATAAAAATTTAGTTATAATAAGAGTTTATGACTTTAGAAAAACCGAAGTGTAAGGTTTGGTGCGCCCTCTTTTCTTAACTCTGATTGAGTCTTTGCAATATTTTCGATTTCAACAATCAGGGTGTCATTTATATGGTTTTCATTTTCTATGTCGAAGCTTATGTTTTCGAGGGCCTTATTCATAGAAATAAAGTGTTCTATAGAAGTAGCAGTTTCAGACTCTTTGGTACTGTTTTTTGGAATGTAAGGAAAATCTACAGTAAGTGTAGCTAGGTTAGAGTTTATTGAGAGACTGTTGAAGAGTTGGGGTAAGCTTACAAAATTATTTCTGTTAATACGTAAGTTACTTAATTTTTTTGTATTTATAAAGAGACTATCATCAAAAGATTGTATCTGATTCCGAGACAAATTGACTGTATGGAGCTCAGTAAGGTTTTGAAAAGCATTATGAGTTATTGATTCAATTTTGTTTTGAGATAAATCAAGTGTTGATAGTTGTTTTGTTTTTTTTAAGAGTTGAGAATTCAAAAATTCTATTTGATTGTTGTGGAGTTTTAGATCAGTGAGTTTTTCAAGCTTTGAAAATGGATCGTCAAGGTTAGAAATTTGATTGCTTTGAAGGTGTAAATTTTTGAGTTCAGGAATGGCGTTAGAAAACCCATTATCTATAGTTAGAATTTTATTGTTAGATAGCTTTAAGCTTTCTAGCATCGGAAAATGTCTTAAAAATTGAGTCGGTATTTTACTAATCTGGTTATGGTTGAGGTTTAGAATCTTCAGGTGAGAATTATTTTGTGTTTCATGAGTTTCTGTAATTTCTCTGTCAGGCTCTCTGTCAGGTAGTAATGATATCTTATTGCGAGTTAAGTTTAGGGTATCTAAGAGTCTATTTTTCGTTAAATCTAGCTTAGATATGTCAGAAAGTAGACTGTACTCAATAGATATGACCTCGAGTTTAGTATTAGAATAAAATGCTGATTTTTTAATAGATTCAAAGTTTGATTCCATGATGTGAAGAAGTCTGAGTTCAGAGTTTTTATTGAACGAGGTTTGGTTAATTTCCTTAGTAGCGAAACCTTTTAGTGACACATCTTTTAGTTTTGGAACAGCTCTAAGAAATGAAAGATCAGATTTTATTTTAAATTTGTTTTCATCTGAATTTATATCAGGTGCATCGATAAGGCCATGGCCAATGTTAAGTGAAAGTAGCTGGGGTATCCCTAAAAACAGATCATCTGGCAAGATTGTTTCTTGGTCATAGTTTAAAAAAAGTACTGTCAGATTTGTAAGACCTTGAAAGTCAGATTTCTTAATCCCATTAGCATATTTATAGTTACGTCCGTCTAAGTAAATGGCTTCTATTTCCAGCAAATCATTTTCATTTATTTCTTTGCAAGGCTTATTAATAGAATGTTCTAGGTAACCTCTAATGCCTTCAGATCTGTCACATATAGATTTGAATTTTGAAAGGCTTTTCTGATGATTGTTGTCGAGATGAGTGTTTTGAGTGCAAGATGTATTAAATAATAAATAGAACAGAATAACCAATAATAGATTAAATCGCACTCTTCTTCGCCCCCCGTTGAAGTTAAGTCCAAGATGGTTAGAGCATTAGTGTCTTTAAAAATCAAGATTCTCTTTTATTTGGTGTTTTATAAGCTGTATGTCTATTTTTATTTATGAATTCTATGATCTATATTTATAGTTCATAGAATGTTTTGTTATATCTGATTTCGATCGATTGGATAGTTTCTAAGGTTTGTGTCGTATTGATTATTAAGGCCAGGGTCGTCTTTAATGCAGCTTAATACTTTTAGAAAACTAGATTCTGGATGTTGATTTCCGGCTTTATTACGTAAAGCCTGAGTAGCGACTATTTGATCTGACATGATATGGGAGAAAACAGTTGTCCAAGAGTCATCTGTGTAAGCTGTGTTTTGATGTTGGATGCAACTAGATCCTGCATGTGTGTATTGGTTGTGTAAGAGATCTAAGAATGTTGCAGATAAAACATAGTCTTTAAATCCAAAACTGTGGTCAGAAGAGGTGCTATTCAGCCAAAGAAGTTCATGTAAGGACTTAAAATAGGGGGTTTTATTCCGTACATAGGCTAAGTATCGTAATCCAAATATATTTGAAATAATTTGTTGAAATAAGTTTGGATTATTTTTTGCTTGTAATTGAGCAAAATAGTCAGCGACTCCGTAATCTGCGAGTCCTTCCATGAGCCAAGTTAGATT
>CALGNA010000113.1 GCA_937958795.1 uncultured Bdellovibrionales bacterium
TGTTCACAAAGTTTAATCTAGACAAGTTTATACCCAAAATTTTAACTTTAAACACTTTAGCCAAAAAAATTAAATCTGGCATAAAATCATTACGTGAAAATACAATCTGACAATTAGGATGATTTACAAAAAATGAAACAATCTTCCAAGGTTGCAAGAAGGGATATCGAACAACTTGATTTATTTTTGAATAAAGAGAATCTTTTTTGGCCCAAGCAAGTCCGTTTTTTGAGCTAAAACTAAGCCTCACAAAATTTTTGTGAGGCTTATCTTTAAAGTCTAAAATCAATTGCTCTATAAGAGGCTTTACTTGCTGGTATTCTCCAGCGCTAGCAACATGAAACCAGTAACTACTCTGCTTCGACTTCTGGTCGCTCATACAATGGCTCCGCAAATGTCATTTCTCGGACATAATCCAAACATTGATCCACTCGTTCTCTTGGGGTTTGAGTTAGACTATCACCTTTACCTATGTGTTGCCAAAGAGCTCCAGGCTGAGCATTTGCACCAGATAAAGACCAAGGCCAAGCATGAGGAGAATTAACTCCATTTACCGTATCCGGCATTACATCATAAAGCCCTGGATATGTAGAAGTTAATCCATTAAAAACAGCCTCATAACTTGTTTGCATTCTCTTCCAAGGCCAAAACTCGTTTCCATTAGTTGCAA
This sequence comes from uncultured Bdellovibrionales bacterium, assembly GCA_937958795.1. Classification (GTDB taxonomy): domain Bacteria; phylum Bdellovibrionota; class Bdellovibrionia; order Bdellovibrionales; family UBA1609; genus CALGNA01. The sequence continues at coordinate 671 of CALGNA010000113.1, forward strand.
AAGTATCATTGCTATACTGTTCACCAGTAGACTGAATACCACCCATACTTAGAGAGTAACGACTTGATTCGCTTTGGAGGTCCTTAGACATAATCTCAAATGCTTTATTAAATCCACTAAACATACTTGGCCCTTCTGGAGCAACATCACCTTCCATTAAGGTAATAAATTGACCATAAGTTTTGGGGCCTCTCATTGAAAGTAACCACGGATGATTGAGAATGTCAGCTGGGTCTAGCATATCACCCTCAGTAAAATGCTGAGTCATATAAAAATAGGATTCAGGAACAGAGACTGGTTTACTCTTAAGCTTACCTGAACAAACAAAAAGACCACCCTCTAATATAGGGTAAAAAGCCTCTAAGAGTTTAAATTTATGAATTTCATTTTTAATTTTATTCTCATCATCAGTGCCAGCTTTTAGCACATCCTCTAGACTATCAATTTTGACCTTAACAAAATTTTTCACTCTATGAGCTTTTTGGAAAAACCCATCTGTTGCTATATTACCGGCACTCCCGACAAAAGAGGCGTCATAATCCATAAGCTCTGTATGACTCATTTCAAGGTTCATATTTTTTACTTGATCTACAAAGTCTTTGAACATCTTTGATTCGTTTAAAAACTGAGGGTTCCACCTCATAGTTAGACACTGCTCATATTCTTTGATCTCTAAGTCAAAAGTTGCCATCTGAGTAACTAAAAAAGTCCCCTTATTTACGGCACTCGCAGTATCCCATTTTTTTGAATTATTCCACCCATATCCCAAGTCAAATAAATCCGTTATACTGTTTCCAGCATCTAAAATTTTATTTAGCCAAGGAATTGCTTTCGTAATACCTTTACCAGCACTGAAACCTTTAATCAGCCTTACACCTGTATTCTTAGAACCAGTTTGTCCTGCCCCAATACTAAAGTTTGTATTCACATTCACATTTAAGTTCTTTCCACCTCTATATAGGTATTGACCAACATTATAGACCTTTAATTTAGGCTCTATCATCATAGAACTTGATGTATTAGAGCATTCATTGACTAAATCTTGAAAATTACTCACGATCTGATACTGATCCAACTCCATATCTGCATCATTTACACTTTCCTTAAGGTCTAAAAACCCAGCAACATTGTTAAACATATAGCCATAAATATATAAGCGACACATTTTCTCAATTCCAACCAAATTTGCACAGTCTTCTGGAGTTTTACATACAAATTCTGAGTCTAATACTTCCTCTAAATATGAGTAATCTTGAGAGAAGTCATACCCATCTGACATTTCCTTTAAACTCTTTGCAACTGGTCCGTCTATAGTCATTCCACCTATTAGAGGAATATTATCCCATCTTTCTAGTCTTGCCTTTCTTTCTTCTTGAACCTCAGCCAAACTCGTTAACTCAGGATACAACTCACTTGTTTTATCCTCTAAATTTAAATTTGACTTAAAAAACTCTTTATCTAAAATAAGGTCTAAACGAGGCGCAAGATACCTATCAGGATTTTCATCAACGACCTTCCAGTTTTCCCAACCCGTAGGCCTTTCAACCTCATGATTGTAATCCAGCAACAAGTTATCTATATGCGCAGGGTGAGAAGGACCAACTATTGGCTCTTTAAGTCTCATAAAACGTCCATTAAAACTATCTGAAACCAAAAAAGGAGCTATCGAAGAAGCTAACTTTTGCTGCACTCTCCACTTTTGATCCATATTCTTTTGAACGCTAATAAACTGATCAGCTGTTACGTTGGCATAGGTTTCATAGGATCCAAAAAGCTTATTAGCCTCATAGGCTAAGTTTGGCTTCGCTGTAAATGGATTATCTGGACGTTCTAGTGAATTACAATCTTGATTGATACAAAAAATTTCATCTAAATTTTCAGTTGGCCTAAAGTGAGAACCATTTGTATTCAATAAGAGTGTTACAGGTCCAATAAATGTCCTCGCTTTAATCCCTGCCATGTTATCAATCATAAGGTCTAAATCAGAAACTGGAGAAAAAGCCTGAGAAACTGTAAAGTCATTTAATAAAATCTGATCCAGTGTGTTTTTACTCGAAACATCCTTAAGCAAGTCTCTACTAAAATAATCTACAAAATTTTCCGTTGTAAAGTCAGAGGAGTTTACAATCTCTTGATAAGAATCCTCTGTTGAAGTCATGAGATCACCCACGCAAGTAGAAAAAACTCTTGTTTCTGTATCGCCTCTTTTAAGTATAGCATCACAAAAACTTTTCTTCGCTGTCTTTGATGTATTAGGATTATTTAAAATGTCTAAAATTTGACTTGTTCTTGAAGAAGCAAGAACCTCAGATGCATCTCCTCCTCCTAACTGTACTTCTTCTGATTCTGCTTCCACTAAAGCCTCTTCAAATTCCTGATCAGAGCTCCTATCTTGTAAAAAATCACCAAACCACTTTTCAAAAACAGGGGTAAAATCATCTTCACCCTCGCTACCTGTAACTAGGCTTTTAGGAACCTCTGCCATGGCCTCTGAAAATGCTTTGATTAGTTTATCAACAGACTCAGAACGAAAAAACCTGTTCAAATCTTCTTGGTTTCTAAAGTACTCAATATCGGATACTTCTTTGGCTAAACCATCAAGTAAAATCTGCCTATGCTTTAAAAAAACCTCTTGGGTATTATATGGAAGACACTGATCAAATAAATCGCCTCCACCTTTTTTAGCAGAATACATAGCTCTTAACTTGGCATCTACGGCATTGATTAAATCCAAACGAACTTGGTTTACAGGCTCAATCTGAATAATTAAGTTAGATCGAATTCTTAACAACCTCAAATCTCTTAACGAAAATTCGACTGGTGTAATGATTCTATTCGCATTAATCCTGACAAGCTTTTTGATTACAAAAACAGATTGGTTTTCAGTTTCTAATGGGTCGCCTAAAAACTCTTCCGTAAAAACATCCGCTGCTTGAGCACCCATAGGACCACTCATAGAATCTAAATCAAAGTCTTTAGGGTAATTATCTGGGTCTAATGGTGGAGCTAGCTGGGGAACAGAACCATCGGGGTTCATAGTTGCGTCTATTCCTATGACGCTTCCATCTTCATCATACTGCTCTTCTGTATCCCAACGTCCACCAAAGCTACCTCCCTGACTAGGGTCTAAGTAGTTTTTCTGATGCACAACTTTTAAAAGATAAACTCCATCTCTAATTGGAAAAATAGAATTGATCCCTTGAAGGACACTTGAGTATCTTAAAACGTAAGGAAACATTATAAACTGAACCGTCTTCTTAACTTTTAAATTTAAATTACTATCAACATCATATCGAAATCTAAGTGTTTCATATTTAAAACCATCAATGAAAAATCGAGGCTCAATCTTTTTACGGTTGATAAACTGGTCTTCATAACTATCTGCCACATAACGTGCATCAGTACCTAGTGTTCCATACTTTTCATCCCACGGGTTCATATAGGTCACCAGCTTCATCCAATTGAGCCCAGTATTACTGTCTTCCTTAAAGTCATGTCGTTTACTAATTGTAAGAGCTTCATACTCGTCTTTCTCAAATTGAGGGCAAAGGTATTTACCTAATTCTTTATAATCTACCTTATCTGAGCCTAGATATTCTCCCGATACCGCTAGAGTGAAAAAGTTCTTTAAACTCTCTCTTAGCTTTTCTGCTTCTTCAGTGTCTTGAGCGTTTTCAACTTCTTTAACTCTATTCTCTAAGTCTTCTAGTGATTTTTTTAATACAGCTTCATTTAACCTTGCTACAAAATAAAGTCTTTCAACTGGTTTTTCAATTTGGTAGTATTTATGAACCATACGGTCTTCCCAAATAAGACCACCTTCTTCAAAAGACTTAGAGATTTTAACAAGCTCGACATCTTCCCACTCTTTAAACTCACCGGTATACTCTGCTTGCACATCAGTTGGCAGGGTAGCAAGCAAGGTCTTTTTCAAACTACAAACTAAAAAATCAGTCTCCCTATATTGGGTATAGGTATCATCTAAAACTTTTGTCTT
>CALGNA010000114.1 GCA_937958795.1 uncultured Bdellovibrionales bacterium
CAACTTATGGGCGTTTAAGTCGAGCAGGAGTTGTGGCATTTGCATCAAGTCTGGATCAACCTGGTCCCATGACAAAAAGAGTGCGAGATAGCGCATTGGCTTTGGAGGTTATGGCAGGACAAGATAGCAAGGATCAAACGACTTCAAGTAAGCCAATAGAAAGCTGGGTAGATGCATGTAAGAATTTTTCTTCTATAAAGGGAATGAAAGTTGGGTTGATTAAAGAGTATATGGACCATGAAGTGGATGATGATGTATCGGAAGGATTCAAAAAAGCTAAGCAATCATTGGAAGCACAAGGTGCTGAAATAGTTATTTTGAGTATGCCTCATTTAAAGTTTTCTGTTCCGGTGTATTATTTAATTTGTTCAAGTGAAGCTTCTAGTAATTTAGGCCGGTATGATGGTGTTCGTTATGGGCATCGAGCAGACTTTAATAAAAAGCCAGCAGGTTCTTTAGAGGAGTTTTACTCTCGTACAAGAGCGGAGGGCTTTGGTGAAGAGGTGCAGAGAAGGATTTTATTAGGTGTCTTCTCTCTTTCTTCAGGCTATTTTGATGCCTATTATAAAAAAGCATGCCAGGTCCGTAGGCTTATATTAAATGAATACAATGAAGCTTTTAAAAGCTGCGATGTTATTTTATCACCTGTCGCTTCGACGACCGCGTTTGGTTTATCTGAACGGGTCCATGACCCTATGAAGATGTTTTTAAATGATTACTTTACCACATCTGTAAACTTAGCTGGGCTGCCAGGAATAACAGTTCCAATAGAGTTAGGAAGTAAAAAATTACCCACAGGTGTACAGCTTTTAGCCCCCCATTATGATGAGATGAATCTATTTAAAGCTGCTGAAGGTTTAGAGCGAGAGTTTCAGTTTTATAAGAAGGAACCTGAGTTATGAATTGGAAAACTACAATTGGATTAGAAGTCCACGCTCAACTTAAGACGAATACAAAGATTTTTTCTTCAGATGCAACAGAGTTTGGATCTCAACCTAATACTCAAATACACTTGGTAAGCATGGGGTTACCTGGCGCATTGCCGACTATAAACGAAGAGGTCGTAAAGCAAGGTGTAAAGATAGGGTTGGCGCTAAATTGTAAGATTCATAAAGAGTCTGTGTTTTCTCGTAAACATTACTTTTATCCAGATCTTCCGAAGGCTTATCAAATAACACAGTTTGATAAGCCAGTGTGTGGTGAGGGTTTTATTAGTTTTGATGTAGATGGTGTTGTTAAGAAAGTAAGGATCGAAAGAGCGCATTTGGAAGAAGATGCTGGAAAATCTATACATAAAGGAAGTGAGACCCTTGTAGATTTTAATCGAAGTGGAATTGCACTTTTAGAAATAGTTTCTGGTCCAGATATGGAGTCACCTAAGGAAGCAGCTCAATATGCTAGAACAATTAGGCAGATTTTAAGATATTTGGATGCATGTGATGGAAACTTAGAAGAAGGCTCAATGAGGTGCGATTGTAATGTGAGTGTAAGGCCTGAAGGGCAAGAAAAATTAGGAACAAGAGCAGAAATTAAAAACATCAACTCTTTTAGGTTTATCGAAAAAGCAATTGAATATGAGGTGCAAAGGCAGATTACTTTATTAGAGGCTGGAGAAACTATTTCTCAAGAAACTAGGCTATATGATTCTCAAAAAAATAAGACTTTTTCAATGAGGTCTAAAGAAGAAGCAATGGACTACCGCTACTTTCCAGAGCCTGATTTATTGCCTTTAATTCTATCTGATAAATATATTCAAGATATAAAAGATAACTTACCTGAGACTCCTTATCAAAAAATTGAGAGATATAAAGAAGATTATTCTCTTTCACATTATGATGCTGCCGTCTTAACTGAAGACAAAGAGAGTGCTATTTATTTTGAAAAAAGTTTAGAGCATTGTTCATCTGCAAAAGATGTAGCTAATTGGATGATGAGTGAGCTTTTTAAATTTATGAATGATAAAAAAGCAGACTGGAATGATTTGCCCGTAAGGCCAGAAGACTTTGGAGGTCTAGTAGGCTTAGTTGTTCAAGGGGATATTTCAGGAAAAATGGGAAAAAAACTTTTTCAGAAAATGTGGGAAACTCAAAAATCTCCAAAAGATCTGGTTAAAGAAATGGGTTTAAAGCAAATCTCTGACCCAGAGGAGATTCGGTCTATTATACAGAAAATCCTTTTAAATTACCCAGAGCAATTAGCTGCTTATAAAGCTGGGAAGCAAAAACTATTTGGATTTTTTGTAGGAGAGATCATGAAAGAGACAAAGGGACAGGCAAAACCAGAACTGTTGCAGTCTGTTTTAAGGGAAGAGCTTAAGAGCTAATGGTTAAAGAGAAGAAGAAGTCAGAACAGTTTGCATCATTAGACTTAGGTTCTAATACTTTTTTATTATGGGTTGGAGAGAGAGTTTCAGAAACTTCAAGCATGAAACAAACAGGTTGGAAAACAATCCATGACTTGAGTCGAGTGGTTCAAGTTTCTAAAGGCTTAGAGACGAATGAGTCTTTTATCCTTACGGAAAAAATTGAATTAGCTAGAAAAGTACTAAATGAATACATCAGTTTAATTCAAAATTTTGATGCTGAAAATGTTTGCATCAGTTCCACAGCATGGGCAAGAAAAGCCCTCAATACGGAAAAAATTTTAAACAAAGAAAATCTGGGAAAATTTCATACTCGTGTTCAAATTTTATCTGGAAAAGAAGAAGCTTTAGCTTCTTTTAAGGGAGCTTTATCATTAGGACCTAAGTTAGAAACGGGTCTATTAATTGATATTGGTGGAGCTTCAACAGAGATAGTCCAGTGGTCAAACTTCGATCATGTTGACCAGGTTGAAAGTTTAGATATAGGAGCTGTGAAATTATACGAAGAGTATTTTGATCAAGACTATAGAGGTATTCAAAAAAGAATTATGAGTAGCCTTAACAAAAGTTCTCTGGATTTAGGTCGTATTCAAAGTTCAGTAGAGAACATACTGTTAGTCTCTGGAACTGGTCTGAGTTTTGCTAGTCTAATGGCAGGAAGTTACTTTAATGTGGATTTAGTTGGCCAGTGTTTTAGTCCTGGGCAGTTTGAAAAAAGTTTTAAGTGGTTGGCAGAAAGCACACCGAAAGAAAGAATAGATTCTGGCTTTATTCAAGAGGGAAGAGAAGAAGTTATTGAGGCTGGAGGCTATATCCTAGATACTCTTATAAAGGAGTTTCGAGCTAAAAAGCTTTGGGGATCTCCAGGGGGTGTTAGGCATGGCTTTATTCCTGAATAAAAAAACATTTTTTTGGTTTATTTTAGCTTTTATTATCTCTTTAAGTTCCTATGCAAAATCTACTTTTTCAAATTTAAGAGCAAACAACAGTATCTTTAAAGTTGAGGTTGTCTCTAGTGAAAAAGACCGTTCCAAGGGCCTTATGGGGCGAGAGGATTGGTCAAAATCCCCAAATGGCATGTTATTTGTGTTTGAGAAGGAAGAAATACTAAGTTTTTGGATGAAAGGGACTCTGATTTCAATGGAAATAGCCTTTTTAAACAAAGAAGGGAAGGTCGTAGATATTCAGCAAATGGAACCTCCTATTTTTGGGCTTAGAGAAAGTGAATTAAAAAAGTATAAAAGTACAGGAAAGGCTAGGTTTGCTTGGGAGGCCCCGGTTGGATTTTTTAAGGCCAAAGCCATAAAAAGGGGTACCTTAGTTTGTATTTCCGAGGCCTTAGGTGGGAAATGTGCAAGTTAAGGCTGGGATATGTCGAGATATATGATCTAATAGTAATGTGATATGAATTGCTTAGATGGGGTTTCTATATGTTTAAAAAAATGATCAGTATCCTGTTCTCTTGTTTTTTACTTTGTTTTGTAAATGCATGTAGTTCTGGAAAATCTAAAAGTGATAACCTTGATCTAGAAGAAGTAAGAGAAATTGAGGCTTCCGGGGAGTTCAATGAAGAAGAGTTCTTTTCAGATGGTGATGTACTTGATGAATTAGAGGTAACAGAAACCGGAGATTCTGACGATTTACAAATCGATGCAGGAATTGATCTAGAGACAGACTTAGCTCTTAATACGGACGGTGAAACGCAAGAGTTTAACTTCGATGAATTTGAAACAGAAGATGGGATGAAGTTAAATCTGGAAGAAGAATTTAATTTTACAACAGAAGATGAACAGATCAATCAAAAAGTTGTAACTGTAGATCCTGATGGAATACCAGATGGAACTATTTCAGAATTTGAAGAATCAGAAGAAGACTTTATAGCTTCACTAGGTGACTCAGACGAAGATATGGGAATAACAAGTTCTGTAACTGAGATAGAATCTCCTAAAATAAGTATACCAGATGTTGCTGTGAATACTCCAGTTCCGCCTACAGTCATAAAGTCTTATTCAAATTCAACTCCAGCTAAAATTTCTAGTTACAGCAATTCAAGCGCTCCAAGGGTTGAAAAAAGTTATAGTGGTCCTGTTCAGGTTAGGTCTAGTTCAACAAAAACCTTAGTGCCAGTTAAAAAAATTGCTGAGCAGCCGTATAATAAAAACGGAGTTCTTGTAAATGGTGTTTATATAGTCAGGGCTGATGATACAGTCCAATCAATTACAGAAAAGATTTATGGCTCATCGTCTGATTTTGATATCTATCGAGTCAATTCAAATTTAAGAAAAGGTCTCAAGGTTGGGGACAAAGTTTATTATAACTCTCCAAAGCGACCACAAGATGATTCAAGACTTGTGTTTTATTATGAAGATATAAACCAAAGGGCTCAGGAGTACGTTGCAAGTGGGCCTGTGAATATTCGTGAAATATCGGAAGACCTATTAGGGCATAGTAGAAGTTGGATGGAGATTTGGGCAACCAATCCTGACGTCTCATCAAAGTGGGAGATTCCAGATGGAACACGTCTGAAGTACTACTCAGGAGCTTCTTCTGGAAGTTTAGCATCTAATACGAGGCAAAGACCAAGGGCGACGACAACATCACAGCCACCTAAACAAGCTGTAGCTAGAAATATAGCACCTTCCAACCCACCTCCAACTCGTCCACAAACAGTTGCTTCTAACACAACTCAAAGACCACCAGTGAATAGTGGATCTGCTTCAAAAATTTCGCCGCCACCAACTGTTGACCCTTCGCAAATAGCCGCAACTGGGGCAGCTGTAGGTCAGGTTGCTGCAAACACCTCGGCTGATGCTGAAGCTTTAGCTAGAGATGCGGCACGTAAGCAACAAGAAGCAAGACAGGAGATGCTCAGGAAGAGACTTGAGGCTCAAAAGCAAACAAGAGATAGAATTAATAGCCAAAATCAAGCAGCAGCAAAGAAGAAGCTACCACAGCAGAAACAAGCAAAAGCTAAGGGTGGCCTTTTTGGGATGGACCCAACTCTTATATTGGGTTCAGTTGGGGGAATTTTAGTTCTTCTTCTGCTTCTTTTGGTTATTAGAAAAAAGAAAAAATCTAAGAAGCCTACTAATATTCAAGAATTTGATTTCGGTGGGACTGAGACTGTTATAAATGAAGGAACTAAAACTCATATAGACTTATAACAAAAAGTTTTCAGTTTTAATTATAAAAGAGTATTAAAGTAGAATAAAAAAAGGGATATTGAATATCCCTTTTTTTTATTTATAATGATCAAACGACAATTAATATAAATTAATTATATTTAAGCTACTTTTTTAAAAATTTCTCTTAGGACTACTTTTCTTTTTTCAGAATTGTCTTTTATAAAATAGATAAGATCATCTACAATTTGAATGTCTTGATTGTTAAAGGGAGCAAATTGGATCCCGCAACCAGTCTTATTCTTCCAAACCACCTTACAA
>CALGNA010000115.1 GCA_937958795.1 uncultured Bdellovibrionales bacterium
CATTCGATTTTTTTAGCAAGATTTGATACTTCCAAGTCACGTTTAATTGTTGAAGGTTCATAATCGTGGTTAAAGTAAAGTGCCTTTAAGTTGTGTTTTTTTATAAGTTTAGGCCATAAAACAGCAGGTTTATCATGGTATATGAAAAGTTCTTTGTTGAACTCAGTTTTGAGTTTCTTTTGAATCTCTAAAAGGCTCTCGTAAATAAAAGTAACGCGGGCATCGCTTTTTTCAAGTTTCTCTAAAATATATGGGTCAAAAATAAAGATAGGAATAATCTCATGCCCAGATTTAAGAGCATGAAACAAGCCTGTGTTGTCATGAAGCCTAAGGTCTCTTCTAAACCAAAAGGCAGCTTTAGTTCGAGGCGTAGAGGAGGTCGATTTATTTTCATTTTTTGACATAAGTACTAGTTACTACACGGAGTTTAAGATATGTTAAATTGTTTTGTGAATAACTTATGAGGTCATATGAAAATACTTATTACGGGTGGAACAGGCTACGTCGGCCAGTATCTAGGAAGAGCCTTAACAAACAAAGCAGGTAAGGCTTCGAGCCATGAAATCTATGTTCTCACTCGCTCACCAGAGAAAAATAAGCACAGTATGACATTCCCTTGTCAGTTAGTAAAAGAGCCGCCTGCAGAGTTAGATGCTGTTGTGCATTTAGCTGGTGAGCCAATTGCCCAAAGGTGGACAGAGAAGGCAAAGAAGAGATTTTTTGATAGCCGAATTGGAATGACAAAAAAACTTGAAAATTTCCAATCTGTTCAGAATGCTAAAGTGTGGATTAGTGCTTCAGCTATTGGGTTTTATGGCATGAGAGGTGAAGAAGAGCTAACAGAGTCATCAGCTATAGGAAAAGGCTATTTACCTGAACTTACTCGTGATTGGGAAGAGAGTTGGATCAATTCTAAGTTATTACCTAAAAGACGTGTTGGTTTTAGGATAGGGCTTGTTTTAGGAACAGATTCTGCGGCCTTAAAAACCATGCAAGGTATTTTCCAGGAAGGTCTTGGCGGAGCTCTAGGTAATGGAAAACAATGGATGAGCTGGATTCATGTTGAAGATTTAGTATCAATGATCATGAACTCTCTTGAAAATACAGAAATGGATGGGCTCTATAATGCAGTTTCACCCTATCCTGTTCGAAATAATGAGTTTACGAAGCTTCTTTGTAAAACTTTAAAAGTAAGACCTTTTTTAAATGTACCGAGTTTTAGTTTAAAGCTTCTCTATGGAAAAATGTCCCAGTTATTAATAGGCAGTCAAAAAGTATTGCCAAAAAAACTAAGTGAGGAGGGGTTTCGTTTTCGTTTTGAAAAGCTTGAGCAGGCTCTTGAGAATAGTTTTTTCGATATCAAGCCAAGTCAGAGATTTTATTTTACTCAGCAGTGGATATCTGGAGATAAAAGTAAAATTTTTGATTTCTTTCAAGATGAAAAAAATTTAGAGACCATTACTCCTCCATTACTGAACTTCAAAGTATTGAAAAAATCCACCGATGTTTTGGAACAAGGAACGCACATAGATTACAAGCTTAAAATTAAAGGAGTCCCTGTTAAATGGAAGACAGAAATTAAAACTTGGAACCCACCTGAATCCTTTAGTGATTTTCAATTAAAGGGACCATATAAACTCTGGGATCATACTCATGAGTTTAACGATCACTCAGGTGGAGTTTTGTGCACAGATATTGTGAGATACGAGCTCCCTTTGGGTAAGCTTGGGAGGCTCGTTGCTTTATCAATGGTAAGTAAAGATGTTAAGTCTATATTTGAATATAGAAGGAAAGTTATTGGAGAGAAGTTTCTGTAAGTTGTAATCTTTATTTTAAGAGCTCTAATTACTCACTGTTAGGGATACAATGGGAGCTTCTTCGATGTTACTGTTCCTTGAATAAGAAATGGTTCCAATATTAAACCTTTTCCCTGAAGTTAGGTCTGTAGTAGCTTCTAATTTTAATGTGGGTTCTATTCCACAGGGAATAGCGTAGCCTGTTTCATTTTTAAAACTAACTTCTACAGCATCAGGGTTGTCTAATTCAAACTCTCCCCAAACAAAGACCTTATCATTAGGTGAAGCATCTTGTTCGCATTTTAATTTAAGGAGAAAGGCGTTTGTCACTACGGCTCTATTTTGTGGTTCAATAATATCCACATGAATGAATTGTGTATAATCATGGTTGTTTGAATTATTAGAAAGGCCTGAAATATTATCATTTGAATGTTCAAATGTTCCACAGTTTTGAAAGCTAAAGAGAATAAGAGTAGAGACTATTACAGCAAATATAAAGGATGAAGTTTCTTTTGATCGAGTCATTAACGTATTTTTACCTTAATTATGAAGAGTTTAGCTTAGATTACCCTTCGGAAGCTTTGGAGCGGGACTAAAGTATGCAAAGTCTAATTGATAATTATGTCTCAAATTGAGTCACTTAGATGATAGCTGTTCACGCTCTGTCTTAAAGATTGTCAAAACCTCCTAAAACGGGCATTTTTGTGCTTTAAATAAATGAAAATCGCTACAAAGGAGTCTTTAAATATGTCTGACTTTAGAAAAAACCTTGAGATTGAGGGTAAAACCTATTCCGTTTTTGATATCCATAAATTTTCCGAAGATGCTAAAAGGCTTCCTGTTACTTTAAAAGTCCTATTAGAAAATGTATTGAGAAATGCTAAGTCAAAAGAGCAAGCTCAAAAAGAAGGCTCTACTGTATTAGATTGGCTAAAAGAAAAAAAATCTAATGGTGAGGTTTCATATCAGCCATCGCGGGTTTTAATGCAGGATTTTACTGGAGTCCCAGGTGTGGTTGATTTAGCAGCTATGCGGGATGCAGTAACGAACTTAGGAGGAGATCCATCGGCTATCAATCCTCAGGTGCCAGTAGATTTGGTTATTGATCACTCTGTTATGGTAGACGAGTTTGGCCATGTCGAGGCTTATAAGAAAAATGTTGAAAAGGAATTCAGTCGTAATAATGAGCGCTATGAATTTTTAAAATGGGGCCAGCAGGCATTTGAAAACTTTAGGGTTGTTCCTCCAGGGATGGGTATTTGCCACCAGGTTAATATTGAATATTTAGCAGAAGTTGTAGGTCAGAGAGACGTTGGAGGAATGCAAACTCTTTTCCCTGATACGCTTGTAGGAACAGATAGCCATACAACAATGGTAAATGGTTTAGCGTGTTTGGGTTGGGGCGTTGGAGGAATTGAAGCAGAATCCGCAATGCTAGGTCAGGCTTTAGCTATTCGTGTTCCAGATGTCGTAGGTTTTAAATTAGTCGGTAACTTGAACCCAGGCATTACAGCCACTGATCTTGTTTTAACAGTGACTCAAAAACTTCGATCTGTAGGTGTTGTAGGTCGTTTCGTTGAATTTTTTGGTCCTAGTCTTGAGACTTTGGCTTTAGCGGATCGTGCTACTTTGTCAAATATGGCACCTGAGTATGGTGCAACTTGCGGGTTTTTTCCGATTGATAATCAAACTCTGAAATATTTAAAACTTACAGCTCGTCCAGATTCTCTGATTAAAAAAGTTGAAGCCTATGCTAAAGATCAAGGCATGTGGGGAAGTGATGATTCAAGAGAGTATACAGAGGTTGTAGAGTTTGACTTAAGCTCAGTTGTTCCAAGTATTGCGGGTCCAAAGCGTCCACAAGATAGGATTGAATTAACAAAAGCAAAAGAGGCTTTTGCTCAACTCATAGTTGATACAGGCGCAACATCTAAAGAGCTTTATGTAAAAGACAAGGACTATACCCTCTCTTCAGGTGATGTCGTCATTGCAGCAATTACAAGTTGTACAAATACATCAAACCCGTCTGTTATGGTGGCAGCAGGTTTAGTAGCACAAAAAGCACTTCAGAAAGGCTTAAAAGTTCAACCATGGGTTAAGACTTCATTGGCTCCAGGATCTCAGGTTGTATCTGAATATTTACAAAGATCTGGCTTGCAAGAGGCTTTAGATCAACTTGGTTTTCAGGTTGTTGGCTATGGTTGCACGACTTGTATTGGTAACTCGGGTCCATTAGATGCAGCTATTGAAGAAGTTGCTACAAATAATAAAGATTTAACTTTATGTTCTGTTTTATCAGGAAATAGAAACTTTGAAGGCAGAATTAGTCCTCATATTAAAGCCAACTATCTAGCATCACCTCCGCTTGTTGTTGCTTATGCTCTTCTTGGAAGTTTAACAGCAGACATAGCAACAGAACCACTAGGAACTGGCTCAGATGGTCAACCCGTTTATTTAAAAGATATTTGGCCTAGTCTTCAAGAGATACAAGATGTTGTGGCACAGACATTGACGCCTGAAATTTTTAAATCCAGATATGCTTCTGTTTTTGAAGGAACAGATGAGTGGAAAAAAATTAATGCTTCTTCTGAAGCAAATTACTCTTGGAATGATAAAAGTACCTACATTCAAAGCCCACCATTTTTTGAAGGAATGACAATGGGCTTAACTGCTATTCCAGATATTAAAGACGCTAAGGTTTTAGCTTTACTTGGGGACTCTGTAACCACGGATCATATTTCTCCGGCAGGAAATATCGGAATAGAAAGTCCAGCAGGAAGTTATTTAAGAGAAAATGGTATTGAGCCAAGGGACTTTAACAGTTTTGGTTCTCGTAGAGGAAATCACGAAGTTATGATGCGTGGAACTTTTGGTAACATTAGATTGCGCAATCAAATGGTTCCAGGTGTTGAGGGTGGCTTTACTAAAAAAGTTGGATCTGATGAAGTTGTTTCTATTTATGATGCGGCAATGTCTTATATTAATGATGGTCAGGACTTGGTTGTTATAGCCGGAAAAGAGTACGGAACAGGTTCATCAAGAGATTGGGCTGCTAAAGGAACAGGCTTACTTGGAGTGAAAACAGTCATAGCAGTTAGTTATGAGCGTATTCATAGGTCTAATTTAGTTGGAATGGGTGTTCTTCCTTTGGAATTTGTAGAAGGCGAGTCGCCAACGAGTCACAAATTAGATGGCAGTGAAAGTTTTAGCCTTTCAGGTTTAAATACATTGTCACCAAGACAAGAGTTTGCAGTGACTGGTAAAAGACAAAACGGTGAAACCTTTATTGTAAATTGTATCAGTCGTCTTGATACTCAAGAAGATGTTGAAAACTACAAAAATGGTGGGATTCTACACTCTACAATTAGAAAATTAGTTCAGTAATTTTATTATGAAATAAGTTTACGAACTGCTTCAAAACTATTTTGAAAATGACTTTAGGTAGCTCTTAGTTTAAGTACTAAGAGCTTTTATAAATCACGATAAAATTTAAATGATTTAAATGTGTCGTGTAATTTGATTCATCGCCATTGAAGTAAGGCCCTGATCCAAATTTAAAAAATTTATTCTACGAGAGAAGGAGTTCTTGTATTATGAAAATAATATTATCTAGATTCGTACCCTTGTTTATTTTTTGTCTCGTATTTCAAAACCAGGCCAGCGCTCAGGCTCAAACATGTGGATCTTATCTATTAGATCAAGACACTACAGATTTAGTTCAGATGTTTGCTATGATTGATGAGTCAGTACTAAACCGCCTGTCGTGCAGGAGATCCATATCTTGTTTGTCGGGCTACTCGGTTTACGGTCCAACTATGGATTGGGCTTATATGTATAGATTGGGTAAAGAGAGCTATAGTTTTCAAGGTTTTGGAATGGCTCCAAGTCAGTTCTATCAAATTTACGAAAAGTTATTAGATACAGTTTATCCTAATTATAAAATTAGAGATATTAATCTCGCAAAAGAGCATGGTTTAAGTGCTGATACTTTAAGTTGGGTAAGGGGTGATGTAGGAGTTCCTGCCTCATATGCTACAGCAGATAAAAGAAGTGTCTCACAGGAGGAAATGTTTTTTATCAACAGTGCGCTCATAAAAGCAAGATCTTCTGCTCCTGATCTAGTTTGGACGCTTAAGCATTACCCGGGTGGTTTTCCTGAGTTAGAGTTTTCTGAAAAAATTGAAGTCGCATTTTTAGATGAATACAAAGAGGATATAGATAAATGGTTAGGCTTTGCGGAGAATTTATTTAACAATCATTCGCCAAATGGTCTGATGTTATCGCACCTTACATACAACAAAGAAAATTTTAAAAATGAGATGGACCTGTTAAATTCCTATAAGACAAAGATTCACCCGTTTATAGAAGTTAATGAGTATGATCAAAGTCAGTTTGATAAGCTCCCGGCTTCTATTAACCCAGCAATCATTTTATCAGCTAGAGAGAGGGGATTTGAGGGTTTTATCATGCCGGATTGGCTCGATATGCAGGCCATCAAAAGGTACTCAAATCCTGTTCTAAAAGAAAAGGGGTTTTTACCTGACACTATTGAGGCTCTCATTTTAATGGGGACATTTTCAGGTTTTGATTTTTTCTCTGGTATTGGAGATTATATAACAGGACAAAGTTCTTATCTTCAGATCGTATCGGATAATATTCTAACAAAGCTCTCAGGCATTGAAAAAGTACAGTTTGAAAAACGCTTAGAGGTAATGCTCCTAGGAGCTTTTATGAGAGTTTTGCCTGTTGCTTTTGAAAAAAAGGAAAATGGATACAAAACGAGCTTTTTAGATTTGATACAGGCTCGTATGAAGTCAAAGCCAACGCTTTCATTAGGTGATTTAGAGAAAAAAATTGAGGATAGGTACGGAGACTTAGCTTGGAGTTTGGATAAGGCTTATTTTTCAGGTTATGAAGCCTATTACAGTCACTTTTTAGAGTTTATAATTGAATCTAAAGGTGTATTGAATACTCCTAATTTACTTAGGCTCTTAACTTACCCTCATAGTCGAAGTGCTAGTCATTATAAGACTGTTCACAATACAGGGTTTTTAAATACGGACTTAAAGAATTTAGCTTTTTATTTTGGCCTTGTCGGAGATCCAAAAAATGGAACTGACCCAATAGACCCGTGGAACCGTTCTGGAGTTGTAGCTTTAAAACTAAGAGAATCCATGGTGAAAGTATTAGCTGAAAAAATAGGTACTCCATTGCAGAATAAGCTTTTTAACGAAGAGTTTTATTGGTTGGCAGGTGAATCGTGGTTTGAATTTTTAAATACCAGTAAAGAATTTAAAAGCTGCTATGATTCCATAGATTGGAACTCTGTAAAAATGAAAGAAGTTTTTTCTGAAATGCTTTCAGCTTATGAACTGAAAATATAGATTAAATAAAAAAAGAGCAGTTTCAAAATGCTGCTCTTCTAGAATAAACAATACTAAATTAAATTACCACTCTTGTATTAGAAGAGATCCTGGTCTTAGTTTTAAGTTGGATACTTCAGGGTTATCAGACTTATAGACTCTTACTTTTAATTCATGTCCTGAATCAGCATAATATGTTTTAAAGGCGCTGTTAGTAGAGTGGGCGACTTCCATTGTGCTTTGCTCAGCATTGTAAAAGGCACCCATCATAGAATAGTTAGGTGTATACTGGGAGCGTGGATCTTTAAATGCAAATTTAAAATCATTGATATAGTTTTTAGGGATAAAGATATAATCACCATCTTTTACAGAAACAGAAACTGTTTTTACAACAGAGGGCGTTTCTAAGTTGCAAATAAGTGATGAGCTCTTAAGAGTCGAAATATACTCAACAGAGTGAACGGTTTTGGTTTCATTTTCAGAGTTTGTATAAGTTGTTTTAGAGCTAGAAATATCCATATCGTATTCATTGCAACTATCATAAGACAGGATTTGAAGTTCGATGGTGTTTTCATTCCAAAATGTACCAACCCATGGTACTTCGATGTGTGGAACACTTACTTTAGCTACACTTCCTTCAATGATCCAAGGTGAGATCTGGGCGACTGCAGAAAAACTAGAGGCAGTAATAAGTACTGATAAGAGATATTTAAACATAGTAATCGTTTCCTTTATGTGGCCTTTTTCTAGTATTGGATTTTTAAGGGTTCTAGCCGCAGTGTGATATGTGGCTTATGTTCAAGCCCAGATACGAGTATTTAAATTTAACTCTTCAATGATATATTTAGAAAATTGAATATCTTCGATAAATTCAGCTATATGACCGGTATCAAAAAGTGAAGTTTTTACTGTAGGTTCAAAGTAGTCTTTTTTAGTCTTTATAGCGATATGAATTTCTGAGTTTACAAATGAAAGTGCAATATTTTGTGACAGGAGCTTTTTTAACTCAAGGATGCGTTTCATAAGTGATGGGGTTAAAATATAACGGGCTTCAACAGGGTCCGAAGAGTAGACAATAAAGCTTTTCTCAAATTCAGGGTCTTCAAGTCGTATGATTTTTTCAAATCTTGAGTCAATTTTACCCCCAACGTTTTGTAGGAATTGGCCAAATAAACCTAGTTTTGCTTCGTAAAAATCAGGCAGGACAACAGTTGTTGCTTTAAAGTTTTTGTTAAAACCACCAATGAAATAAAGACCGTCAAAAAAAGTATGAACACTAGATTTACCATCTTTGTCTTCAGTGACTGTGCTTGCCTCAATCTCTGAGAGTCTAAAAGAGGTTTCGCCAATCTTTCCTTCGATGAGGTCTTCACCTGAGTAACGATCTATTGGATTTTTGTAAATTTGCCCTTGTTTGAAGTCATAGACACTTATTTTAGATAAGGGCTTGTAGTTTAAATTGGGATCTATAGTTTTAATAATTTTTTGCAAAAAGATTTCTTTGTAAGAATGAGCAAAGGGTTTTTTGTATTTTCTAACATATCTATAATACAAGAGACTCATAGCAATAATACCAAATACTATGGGAAAGCCTGACTTCATAAATATGATCAGAGCTCCCGTTGCTATGCCAATTAGAATATTAATATTCCTTGTTAAAGCAGCTTTGGCTTTTACAACAAGACGAGTTGATTCAAGACCTGAAAGTGACTGTTGATTATCAGCTAAAATCCTAGAAGCAGATGTCATAACGAGCCTTTTTTTACAGATTTTACAGACTTAGCTATTAAAAAGTTCTTTAACATCAATATTAGAACGCTCAGGTTCTGAGATTTCAAAAACTTCTTTCTTTGCGTACTTTAACATTTTAGCAATAAAGTTTGTTGGGAACATTTCGATGCCATTATTATAGTCTGTAATAGCTGAAGTATGAAATCTTCTTGAAGCAGCAATTTGCTCTTCAACTTCGTTTAGGCTTTTTTGTAAAAGGCTGAATTGTTCACTAGACTTAAGATCAGGGTAATTTTCTACTGCAACAGTAATTTTTCCCATCAAAGAGCCAATTTCATTCTCTACCTGAGCACGTTCCTTCGAGTCCCCTTCAAGGGCTTGTGAGCGCAACTGCGTCAGTTTAGTTAATAGATTGGCCTCATGTTCCATGAAGGTTTTAACCGTACTCACAAGGTTTGGGATAAGATCACGGCGTTTTTTAAGCTGAATATCGATACTAGAAAAGGCCTGTTCAACCTTATTTTTTTTGCCAATAAGTGAGTTGTACAAAAAAGCGATAATTAAGATGGGTAAAATAAGTAGAGCAATACCTAGTATCATAGTCGAATTCCTTTTTACTAAACTTAACACAATATAAAACGGGGTGTCATGGGTCTTGTTTAGGGTGGTGAAGATTAATAAATACTTAAAATTAGAAAAGCTGCTTCTTAAAAAGTCAGATTTTCCCAAATTTGTACAGTAAGGAATTTTTGCTTACTAATAGAATTTTTAAATATAAATTTTTTTTTAATAATTTTTAGACTAAATTTAAGAAATTTGAATATGTGGTCTTCTTTTTTAGAGACTTTAAAGTTCCTTTATTGTTCACGGTCTTAGGGGAGTCTTAGTTCAAACTTAAAAACACTTACAGTACTAAAGTGAATGTGGTATTTTGAGCATACCTGTGAGGTTCTAAGATGTCTGAAATCAATTCTGTTGCTCTTAATGCTACTCTAAAATCTTTAAGCTTTAAACCTGGTCAAATTACTAAAGCTTTAAGTTTGTTAATTACGGAAAAATCTACAGTTCCCTTTGTAGCTAGATACAGAAAAGAGGCGACTGGGGGTCTTGAAGATATAGAGCTTTTCAAAATCCTTGAGACCTATAATGACTGTGTTCAGTTTGAAGATAGAAAGTCTTTTGTTCTTGAGACTTTAAAAAAACAAGAGCTCTTAACAGATGACCTTCAAAAGAAAATTTTAGCGACTACGTCTTTAAATCAACTTGAAGATCTTTATGCTCCTTATAAAAGCAAGCAAAAAACCAAAGCTCAAAAAGCTATTGATTTAGGCCTGGAACCTTTGGCGGAGCTTTTAAAAGTATCTTCTTTAAGCCCTTCTGAACTTGAAGCAAAATATTTAAAAGACTTTGTAAATGAAAAAAATAAACTGAAATCTTTTGAGGATGCTTTAGTTGGAGCATCAGACATTATTATAGAACAAATCTCGAATCATACAGAGCTTAAGGATCATTTTAGGCATCAGCTTTGGGGAGAGGGCTCATTAAAATCTGAAAAGAGAAAAAACGCTGAAGATATTCAAGGGTATTTAAAATATAAGGATTACTTTGAGTTTGAACAACCTATTGCGACCTTAAAACTTGCCAAAAATAACTTTAGGTATCTTGCACTTAGACGAGGGGTTTTAGAGAAAATTCTAAGTCTTAGTGTTGTCGTAGATAAAGAAAAATCAGCACAATATATTCAGAGAAAGCTTTTTCCAAACATAACAGAATTAGGGTCTCAAGAACTTGTACTTAAGTGTATCACGCGCTCGTTTAACATCTATATCCACTCACGTTTAGGTTTAGAGGTTAAAGCGGAGCTTAAAAAGTTAAGCGACGAATCTGCAATCGAAATTTTTGGTGAAAACTTAAAGAACTTATTGCTCCAACCTTACTTGGGTCAAAAAGCTGTTCTTGGAATTGATCCAGGAGTTAGAAC
>CALGNA010000116.1 GCA_937958795.1 uncultured Bdellovibrionales bacterium
AAATAAAACCTAATTTAATTTCTCAAATCAAAACATTAATACTAAATATCATCATCACTAACCTACATTCAGCGTAAAGGAATCTGACCACTTTCTCTCTTTAATATAATGGTAGGGAGGGAGTGGTCAGGTTCCTTGAAGCGAGTTCTTAGAAAATACTAACTTTAAAAATACTAATAATAACAATTGCTTACTGTTTTTATTGTAACAATATTTACCACGTACAACCTCTACATACCCTGTAGAGGTTGTACGTGGCTGATTTACTAAGTATTTAAGTGCTTTTTAAACTGATAAAGATCTCATTATTTGTAAATGTAAGGCATATTGGATTTTAAAAAGAGACTTTGTTTTATAAATTTAAAACTTTTTAATTTCACTTAAAGATCCCCAGTAAAGGAAAAAAAGTTATCAAATATTTTAAAGTAAAGCCCTCTCTTCATTAGTAATAAATACTATTTTTTAGAAATAGCGGAACTATAATAAATTTAGTTTGGGAAATTATTATTAAAACACCAGCGCTCAAGATTATTAATTTTAACCTTTACTTAAAATTTAGTGATTAATGCTTCCTGTGCTTAGTATTTTTAACTAAAAGGCCTTAGATCAATTGATTAATATTTCTTGTAAGGTAAGGATAGGGTTTTAATAGCTTAGTTCGGTTTACTTTGTGATTCAATTTATAGGTTTTTGAGAGATATAAAAAAAATTTAGCCCTCATATATGTCAAAATGACTACAAGAATATCTCTAAGCTTTTAATTTTACTTAGGAATTCGCAAAAAAAAGTCACTTTGAGAAAGTAGAGATTTTTTGATTTTTCCTAAAGCCCGCTTCCTGTAAGTAAAAGTGGCTGAAGAGCTTAGTTTCATGATCTTTGAAATTCTTTTAATCTTCAAATCTCTGTAATAATGGAGATCTATTATTTTATCTTCTTTTAGTGTTAAAGCTCTACGAGCTCTTTTAATATTTTTACTATATCGATGAGGTTTATTATCATAGGACTTAAAGCTATCTGAAAAGCTTCTTATTTCAGATAATGCTTTATACTGCTTATGAGAGATTAAAGTTTCTCTTAAATCAACTTCAAGATTTTGAAGATGGTTTTCCCATTTCTCAGCATTCCATTTTTTAGATTTTTCTTTTAGTCTTTCAAGTGGAACATGATGAAAATTCTGACTAAGATTTTCAGCTAGCATACCCCTCCCCTGTTAATCAAATATGACAAAACTAATAGAAGTACTAATGATTTTTTTTGAGAACCACTAGAGATGATTTAAATCTTAATTTGAAAAGTGTTTTCATTTCAACACACAGAAATAAGCAAATTTAAAATAGGCTTTAGCGAGTTTTAAATTTGCTCATTTCTAGGTATTTCAAATACTATAAAATTTTTTATAAAAAATAAGTCGTTTATCTGCTGCAATCTTTGCTTGGTTACCCGGTGACCTTTTAGGGACCAAAGCATGACTTTTCAAGAAATTTCGTGAATCTTCAAGTTTAAATTAATTTGCGTAATCGAATCTACTAAGCGCTTGTAATTGTTTTTGAATTTTTAATAGGTGATTTTTGATCAAAAGTAATGGTAGGGGCTGGAGGACTCGAACCTCCGATCCTCCGGTTATGAGCCGGATGCTTTAACCAGCTAAGCTAAGCCCCCACTTCAAAAGACTAATTATTAGATTTAACAGATTTTTGCGATAAAAAAAATATATTTATTCATTTATCTTAAAAAAAAATAACCTATATAGCTTAAATATAAAAAAAATCCCCGAATCATAAGATCATCGGGGATATTTAATTTTCTTCAATTATTTTCAATTATTTGTAAATAATGGCTTTTCAGCTATTAACTAGCTATCAACGAAGGTCTTAAGCTTTAACGACCTTGAAGGGTGCCTAAGCTTTCTTAAAGCTTTTGCTTCAATCTGCCTAATACGCTCACGAGTTACGTTAAAATCTTGTCCAACTTCCTCAAGCGTATGATCACTTTCCTCACCAATACCAAAACGCATTCTAAGTACTTTTTCCTCTCTAGGAGTCAAAGTTGATAATACTTTTCTGGTTTGCTCAGCTAAGTTCAAGCTCACAATTGCATCTGATGGATTGATCACTTTTTTATCTTCAATAAAGTCCCCAAGATGAGAATCTTCTTCTTCACCCACTGGAGTTTCTAAACTAATAGGCTCTTTAGCAATTTTTAAAACTTTACGAACCTTATCTACATGCATGTCCATTTTTTCAGCAATCTCTTCAGGGATTGGCTCTCGACCTAGTTCTTGCACTAAATATCTAGAAGTTCTAATTAACTTATTTATAGTTTCAATCATATGAACAGGAATTCTTATGGTTCTTGCCTGATCTGCAATAGCTCTGGTAATAGCCTGTCTAATCCACCATGTAGCATAAGTTGAAAACTTATAACCTCTTCGATACTCAAACTTATCAACAGCCTTCATCAAACCAATGTTTCCTTCTTGGATTAAATCTAAAAACTGAAGACCACGGTTTGTATATTTTTTAGCTATAGAAACAACTAAGCGTAAGTTGGCTTCAACCAACTCTGATTTTGCTTTATCAGCTTCGCGCTCACCTTTCCAAATTTCAGTATAGGTATCTCTGATCCACTCAAAAGGCATAGTAGTTTCAACATCTAAACGCTTTTTTCTAGTTTCAGAATCCATAGCCTGACTATGAAAATTAGTTAATTCATTAAAAGATAAACCAAGTTGTCTACAGTATTTTAAAGCTTCTTTTTCATTATTTTCAATTTGCTTATACTTAGAATCTAACTCTTCTATAGTTTTACAAAAGGTTCTCTCTAAAGCCTTACGAGTTCTTTTACGTAATACCGTAATTCGACTCACTAAGTTTTTAAATTTAATAACAATTCTATTTATAGTTTTTCTATTAAAGTTAATGGCTTCAAAAACTTGCATCATAGAAGTGTTCACTTCCTCAAGCTTTCTTTGAGCCTCTTGTCTTTTTATCGGAGCTATAGAGTCATCACCTAAAACTTTAAAAAACTTATTAGCTTTAGCTTTATATTGTTTAATTTCACCAATTAACTCATGAATTTTTTCAATATATTCTTGCTCATCAAATTGAGTTTCTTCGTCTTCAAGACCTCTAAATATTGATTTAACTTTTAAACGTCCTTGATCCACACGAGCACCAAGTTCAATAATTTCGTCAGTTCCCAAAGGAGACATTAAAATAGCTTTCACTATTTGCCTTTCTCCACGCTCAATTCTTTGAGCTATGACAACTTCGCCTTCTCTAGTTAATAAAGAAACGCTACCCATTTTACGTAAATATAATCTAACTGGATCATTACTTTTTACATCAACTGAAGCCACTTCATCTTCATCAGCATCTGAATTTGAAGACCCATTTTCTTCTTCTTCAAATTCAGTGATAACGACACTTTTCTTCTCAAAAGTTTCCATCATGAGGTCTAATACTTTAGGATCTTTTATTTCCGTAGATAGTAATTCGTCTATCTCGGCAATAGAAATTTCTCCCTTAGACTTAGCAAGATGCATAAGCTCTTTAAGCTCTTTTTTCATAAGCTTTTTTTGATCTGCCGGACTAAGAGTAATCTCTATAGTTGTTGCTGTTGCTGTTTTTGACATTTTTACCTCAAGTTTTGCATTATTTACATAGTTTGACCCATGTAATAGCTTTAATTTTTAATAGATAACCTACTCTTATGTATATTCACAATCTGTTCCACAATTTTATCTGAGTCGGAATTATTTCCATTTTCTACCTTTTTTAGCTCTCCAGCTAATATCTGTGCTTGGCCTTTTAAATAGCGAGATTTAATTTTTTTTATACAATCTCGCATTAATTTTTCTTCCTCTTGCTCTGATATCTTGCCTGGGACTAAATCCAAGTAATATTGCGCTAATTTTGGTGTTTCAAGATGAGACACCACCAAAGCCCCAAGTTTACCAAACTCTTCGGGCTTTTGTCTATGTTTCTCAAGTAAGAATTGACAAAGATCTTTTAGCTGTTCTAGTGGTTGATATGGCAAAGCCTCTTCCATATAAATATTGAATAATTTCAAGGACTTAAGGCATAAGCTAAAGGCCAAAAGTTCATCTTTTGTGCCTCCTTTTAAGCTCCACTTTTTGGTATCATCCTTAAAACTTTCTGATTTTTTGTTTAAATTTGGTACAGAGGGTGAGCTCTTTTGAGACGGATATTTATTTTTTTCATATTTTGATGGACCTGATTGATGAGAACCACTGGAACTAGTTAAGGTTTTAACAACCCATTGATAAGTGACATTAAGTCTTTTTGCCAATTCATTACAATAAAGCTCTCTAAGTGATTTATTAGACATACTCCTTAAAGATTCTTTAAAAGAATCTACTATTTTAAATTTAATAGACGGGCCTAATGTTACATCTTTTAATTTTTTATCTAATAAATAAAAAAACATTTCTTTAGCAGAACTTACTAAAGACTTTAATGAATCTGCACCATTTGATTTAATAAAATTATCTGGATCCATTCCTTCAGGCAATTCAACAATATAAGGAATAATATTTTCTTTTACTAAAGTAATAAAACTTTTTTCAGCAGCTGCAAGCCCAGCTTTATCCCCATCAAACATTAAAACTACATCTTGCGTATATCTTTTTAGAAGCCTTGCATGCTGATCTGTTAAAGCTGTACCTAATGTGGCTACACAATTATTTATTCCAGATTTATATAAAGCTATAAAATCCATATAGCCTTCAACAACTAAAGCTCTCGAATTTAGTTTTATAAACTTAGCTGTTAAGTTAATCCCATAAAAGGTATTTGATTTATTAAAAATTGGCGATTCAACACTATTAATATATTTAGGCTTATCTTGGTCATCATAAGATCTACCTCCAAAACCAATAACTTCACCAGCTATAGAATAAATTGGAAATATTAGTCTTTTTCTAAACAAATCATAAAAACCACCTTGCTGTTTTTTTCTAATTAAGCCTAAACGTTCAGCCATAATTACAAAGTCTTTATTAGATTCTATAGATTTATAAAGACCATCCCAACTATCAACAGCAATGCCTAATTTAAATTCTTTAGCTTGCACCTGATCTAAATCACGAGACTTAATATAATTAAAAATTTCATGGCTTCTATCTAAAGAAAATAAATTTTTGTGGTAAAATTCTGCAACAATTTTAGTTAATTTATAAAAATCTGTTTTTGAAAATCCTTCTTTTTTAGAGCGTACTTGTTCATTTACAGGAAGTGGAATACTTGCCCTATTAGCTAAATGCTCCACAGCTTCAGGAAAATTCATTCCAAAATAATCAATTAAAAAGTTATAAGCATTACCTGATTTTTTACACCCAAAACAATGATAAAGCTGACGATCTTCAGAGACAGAAAAACTAGGAGTTTTTTCGTTATGATTTGGAAAAGGACATAAACCGCTATAGCGATTGCCACCGCCTTTTAATACAGAAAATTGGCTAATAATCTCAACAACATTATTAGCACTTAATACTTTTTCAATAAAATGTTCGTCAAATCCCACAAAGAACCCCAAAAGAAGATTTATAAAATTCATTCATTTTTTTCAGAAAAAAAATTCTATAAAAAATCCAATTTAATTGGCCTTTAAAACTCTTTATTGCAGAGCCTTTCTAACAAGCTGGCTTACAACTGAATTGTCAGCAAGCCCTTTAGTTTCAGCTATGACAGCTTTCATAATCTGTCCCATTTGTTTTATATCTGTTGAACCAGATTCTTTAAGAACCTTATCAACGGCCACTTGAATTTGCTCTTCAGACATCATTGAAGGTAAATAAACTTCGATAAACTGAAGCTCAGCTTTTTCTTTATCTACAAGATCCTGTCTGCCAGCTTCTTCAAATTGAGAAATAGAATCTTTACGCTGTTTTACGCTTTTTTTAAGAACAGTGAGCACATCGTCTTCTGTAATTTCAGCAGGCCTTAAATCAATTTCTTTATTTTTAATGGCCGCTTGTAAAAACCTTAAGGTAGCTAATTTATCTTTTTGCTTGTCCTTCATGGCCTGTTTCACATCAGACATAATCTGGTCTTTTAATGACATGATATTTTTTCCTTTTATTTTTTAAAAAATCTAGCTCAAACAAAAACAGACCAACACATAAAGTCTTTGGTCTGCTTAAAAAATTTCACATTATTTTTAAAAATTAATGTTCAAAATGAACTTTCTTTACTTTTTTAGCTAGTCTTTTTCGAGCCGCAATAGACTTCTTTTTTTTCTGAATACTCGGTTTTTCATAATGCTCACGTTTTTTTACTTCAGATAAAATTCCAGCTTTTTCACAAGATTTTTTAAAACGTCTAAACGCTACTTCAAAACTTTCACTATCTTTTACTTTTACAAAAGCCAATTAAAATCACCACCCTTCTAAAGCTAGTTTTATAATATAATTATAAACTTAAGCCAGATTTCTCAAAATTTTGAGATAAATACCTATAACAAAAGTTATTTAAGGTAACAAGCATGATCTGCCATTATATTAAGCAATTTTGCAGATGCACCCACCTTCAATCTCAGGTAGTAAGTTGAGTATATGGAAAAATTGCCATTTTCAAAAAAAGACCACTTTTTTATGGATATCTGCCTTAAGCTGGCAGCTAAAGCCAAATCAAAAGGAGAAGTCCCTGTAGGAGCCATAGTTGTTCATGATAATAATATTATTGGATATGGATACAATATTAGAGAAAGCAGGCAATCAGCCATAGGGCATGCTGAAATAATGGCGATCCATAAGGCTTGTAG
>CALGNA010000117.1 GCA_937958795.1 uncultured Bdellovibrionales bacterium
GCTCTCGGAAATAGCTATTCTAGATTTTTTTAAAGAAAACAAAATGACATATTCAGTTGCAGAAGAAGGTTTTTTTAAAATCTTTAAAAGTAAAAACATTTCTCTTTATTGTGGAAACTTTTTCCAATTTCCACTGAATGAACTCAAAATTGACACTGTCTATGACAGAGCATCCTTAGTAGCTTTACCAATGAGTATGCGTGAAAAGTACTATCAAAAATTTAACACTGAATTACAAAAAAAATCTTCATGGCTCCTAAGGGTATTTGAATACCCTCAAGAAAAAATGGATGGGCCACCTTTTTCAGTTAGTGAAACAGAAATTAAGAGCTTTGTTAAAAATCATTTTACAACTGAGCTTCTAGAGGACAGCAAGACAAATAGTTTCGGAATTGATGAATTCAGATTGAAAAACTATTTGTTAAAAAATTAAATCTCTAAATTTAATCAAAAATTTCTATAAATTCCGTTTCCTCACCCTTACAAACAAACATGGTATTAGGAAAATTTTTTGTTCTTAGTAGCAACTCATTATAATACTTAAGATAGTCCAGATCCTCTTTTGGTTTTTGTAACCCCATCATAACCAAATCAACTCCTTTAGAGCTCTGTCTTATCTGTTCATAGACCTCTCCACTCTTCAGATAAACCTCTACTTCAGCCAGAATACGACTGCTCTTAATGAAGCTAAGCATATTGTCTGTTATTCCTTTTCTTTGATTTTCATTTTCAACTATAGATTTTAATGTTAACTCAGCTCCCTTCCACCTTTTTGAAGATTTGAGCATATAAGCTAATGTTAGCATCAAGCCAATATTTTCCTCATCCCCCTTCCACCAAATATCTATAGAATGACCTATTACTTGCTTTGTTTCCTCAAAGCCATCTGGAGTTCTAACAATTAAAATATTTTTATGCGCCTCAATGATATCTTGTAAAACCTGAATGTATTCTGATGTTCCTTCTTCAGAATTTCCTAGGAGGACTGTGTTTGGGGCTATGCCACCAATGCCGTAGTTTCTTATAAGAGCTCGCGCTCCCTGGCTAAAGTTTGGAGAAGCTACCACCTTTACTAAAGATGATATATTTTTCTTATTTAAAAACTTTTTCTCAACACTTTCAATATTATTCATTCTGCTTAAGTCAAATTTATCTGTTTTAATTATGGATGCCACTGTCATAAATCCACGTTTTAAACTGATTGAATGTGCTAAATCAATTAAGTATAATCTTGCTTTGGGTGATCCGCTAAATACCAAAAAATTAGGCCTCCAGTTTCTCTCCTCTTTTTTTACGTTATCTAATGTATAAACCAATTCTCGTGCAAAATGTAAAACCAGCCCACCCCTTATATCTGAGTAACTGGACTGCATCCCTCTTTTTTTCATAACAAAATAAATTATAATGACTGCTGAAATTGCAATAAATGAGGAGCCTGGATCAATCATAAACATTGCACCAAAACAAAGAAAGGCACCAATCATTGAAACTATCCACGGAGTCTTAAAAGTTGGACGCCACGAAGGGTTAGCTAATAAGCCTTCTAGTCCAGATACTAAATTTAAGGCTCCATAAGATGTTAAAAAGAACATCGATAATATTGCAGCGATAGCATTTAAATCCCCTATCATGATCCCTGCAGCAGCTATGAAAAAAGACGCAATAGTAGCCATCTGAGGTTCGTTGGCTTCCTTGCTGCCTTGAGCTAAAAATTTTGGCAGTATTCTGTCCTTGGCCATTGCCTGCATGGTTCTTGGAGCTCCTAGCAATGCTCCCATTGTACTTGAAAGAGTGGCTCCCCATAATCCTATATAAATAAGCAGCCCAACTACAGCGACTTCAGTCATAAGAAGTGAGTTCTCTATAAGCACTTCTTTTGATGCCACACTATGAAATTTTATTGCAAAAAAGATATAGGTAAAAAAACCAACAAGAACTGCTGCTAATGTCCCCATTGGTAAAGCTTTACGAGGGTCCTTAAGATCTCCTGACATAGAAATACCGGCCTCTATTCCAGTTACTGCAGGAAAAAAAACTGCAAATATGGCCCAAAAACTAAATTGCTGCAGACCAAGATTATTGCTGGCAATTGCCCTAGACTCAACTGGTCCTCCAAAAGCAAAAGAAAGCAGTGCAACTATGATAGTACCTAAAATAAAAATTTGTGATTTTAAAGCCAAGGATGATGATTTAAATGTGACAACGGTTAATAAAACTAATGTTCCAAGAGCTACGTAAGTCACTGGTAACTGAGGGGCAAACAAAGCCAAGGACTCAGCAAAACCAACAACATAAAAAGATATACCTAGGGTTTGCGCTAAATAGAGAGGGATTCCAATGGCTGCACCTGGCTCAAGGCCAAAGCACCTTGAAATTAAAAAATAAGAACCCCCAGGGCCTACTTTTGAGTTAGTCGCTGCCGAAGAAATGGAAAGACCTGTTATCAATGTAATAATACTAGATAAGCTAATGATAATAAGAGTTGCAACAATCCCAGCCTGTCCTACCACCCAGCCTAATCGTAAAAATAATATAACTCCGAGTATTGTCAAAATACTTGGTACAAAAACACCCTTAAATGCACCAAATTTATTTCCGGCTTGTTCCATGATCTAAGACCCTCTCTTTATAGGACAATTGTCTTTTCTATTCTACTTTTACGATCTAATAAGCTATAAATTTTAATCTATTTATAAGATCATACTTGTGACTTTAACTAAAGCCAATAGATCTGTGCTAGGTTACTTCTGTTATAGCTATGAGTTTTATTTGATTTTTATTCAAAAAAAACATTTAGTCTTTCTAGGAGTCTTTATGCATAAAATTTTAATCAGCCTATTTAGTGTTTTCTGGTCTTTTGAAGCTTTTGCACACGGCATAAGTGATGAAGCAAAACAGGCCATGATTTCAGGTGGCTATTTTCAATACATCCTACTTGGCGCTGAGCACATGATCACTGGCTATGATCATTTGTTATTTTTATTTGGAGTCATTTTTTTCCTTAAAAGCTTTAAAGACATTGTTAAATTCATCAGTGTCTTTACCCTTGGGCACAGCATAACTCTTATTATCGCTACGTTTATGGGAATAACTGCTAATTACTGGCTAGTAGATGCTGTTATTGCCCTAAGTGTTTGTTACAAAGGTTTTGATAACAATAAAGGCTTTCAAGAATACCTGGGAATGAAGTCTGCTCCTAAGCTATTACCTATGGTCTTTATTTTTGGCCTCATACATGGATTTGGATTATCGACACGACTACAGCAACTACCACTAGGAGATGATAGTGCCGGTATTTTGATGAGAATTCTCTCATTTAATATTGGTGTCGAAATTGGTCAAATTGCAGCTCTTGCAGTTATGCTTTTAGTTATAATCCAACTTAGAAAACTAAAACTCTTTTCTAGGCTTTCAAGAGTCTTCAATCATGCTTTAATACTTGCAGGATTTATGCTCTTACTTATGCAACTACATGGATATTCACATACTTCAAACCCAGATGAATTTGGATTTAGTGAAGACAATCATAAGCATCACCATATGAAAGTATACGAAGAACAACAAAACAGGCGTCAGCATGGCAATGGGCATGGACAAGGACATGAGGGCCACAATCACTAAAGACTCTTTATAAAAAGAATAAGAATGAATATTGAAATGAAAAATAAAATAATTAAAATTTGTGCTGAAAAAATAGAAAAGAAGGGCTCAAACGTAGGCCTTTCTTTTTATGCCTTCTTTGCTAATAAAAATGATGACCCCAAATTATTGATGGAAGTAGCAACCTGGTGGATTAAAACTCATAAACTAGATCATTTTGAAAAAGCACTCAAAATTAAAAAATTAGCCATGCAACTTAATGCATAGTAAACAAGCTCTTAGTGCATTGACCTACTGATATTAGCTCAGCTTAAAAGCTTAACAAATTCATTTTACCAGAATAAGCTCACTCTATGTCCAAACTAAATAAAACACTCACTGATTGGGTTTCTAATAATTTAATCACCAGCGAACAAGCTGATCAAATTTCTGCTTATGAAGAAGCAAAACCTAGTTATTCCTGGGTTTTGTATGGGTTTTTAATCCTGGGAGTCGTTACTATTGGTATTGGGGTGATTTCTTTGATTGCTTCTAACTGGAAAGACATTCCTGGTGGATTGAAATTAATTATTGATTTACTTCTACTCATTGCTGTCGCAACAGCCACATACAGAAGTTGGGATAAGAAAAAACCCATTCTTTTTGAAGCACTACTCCTGTTCTTTATGATTCTTTGCATGGCCACAATTGGTCTAATTGCTCAGGTTTATCACACGAGTGGAGAAGCTTATCAGGTCTTGTTGTTTTGGTCTTTCCTTACCTGCGGGCTGGCAATGGCGTCAAAAAAGTCTTTTGCTCCCTTTCTTTGGGCCACTGGCTTTTTCTCTGGCGTCACTTTACTCATGTATAATGCCCTTGGAATCCATCTTATTTTTCAAGAAAACCCTGTACCTATCTTTATGACAATTCCTCTCTTAAGTGCCTTGTTCGCACTTATTTTCAGACAAATAACAGGAGAAAGTGGCCAAACTAAAGCCTTTAGATTATGGACTCTTATTGGTGGACTCATTGCATTGGTAATCGCTGAATTACAAATATTAGATAGAACACCTCCTGACTTAAACTACTCAGGATTTTTTCTAGGCTACGCTCTTAGCTTAATCCTGGCATTTGGAATTTGGAGGAATAGCAAACTAAAAAAAGCTCAGAAATATCTACTACTATTAACTCTAGGGCTTTACCTCATACCCTTCCACCTTTCTATGCTGCTTATAGATTCACAAGTTATCTGTGCTACCTTTAGCATAGCTATATTATCAACAATGGCTATTTTTCTAGCCAGCATTGGCCTTCGAAATCTTTTTCAGCTTTTTTTAGTTGCCATAGGTATTCGGTTTTTAATTTTATACTTCCAAGCTTTTGGTGGTCTTGCCACTACAGGCTTTGGCCTCATTATCTCTGGTGTCATCATTATTTCTGCAGTTGTTCTATGGAGTAAATACCGCCAAAAAATAACCACTTGGGCTGAGGACGTGATTCAATGATTGAGAACAAAAATATTTTAATTGCCGTACTTGTCATCCCCATTGTTTGTTTAGCCTTCATGATGGCCAATAAACAACTTAACATACCAATGGGCACAGAGGTTACCTTACCAATTACTGGATATGACCCTAGGGACTTATTATCAGGACACTATCTTATCTATACCATCGACTACGGAGTTGAAGATATTTGTAAAAACTCTTCCTCTAAACTAAAAATGCCTGGGTATATTTGCCTGAGTACTAAGAAATTTAGCCAAGGTTGGCCTAAAAACTGCGAACTCATAATTAAAGGGACTTGTGATCGAAGTCGATTTGTAGCTGGGATTGAACGTTATTACATACCAGACAAAGAAGCTAAAAAAGCTGAAGACCTAGTCATTTCAAATGAGGCCAGCATTGTTCTCTCTGTTAAGAAAAACGGAGAAGCTCAAATTAAAGATCTATTAATAGATGGAATATCTCTGAAAAATCTATACAGTAAATAACTCTCACTGGTTTAAGTAGAACTTTATCAAATGCTTTGTTATTCAAAGACTTAAAAAGGGAATCTCATGCTTTCTGGACATTTTGCTACAGCTTTAGTTGCACATCGAAAACTACCAAAATCTAGTCTTCTCTTTTTTCTAATAGTCTGTAATCTACAAGATTTTTTATGGTTCCTCTTCCATTATTTAGGACTAGAACCTACGACACCAAAAAACGTCTTTGCAGTTAGCATGCAAGACCTTACAGTGAACATGCTTTATAGTCATGATTTAATCCCTCAGTTTATCTGGACTTTTTTGGTATTCATAATAGGTAAAGCCATCTTCAAACAAAATAAAGTTGCCTTAGTTGGTGCACTTCTGTTTGCTGGTCATGCAATTTTAGACGCTATATCAGGTTTTCCACATTATGTTTTTGGTCCAGATAGTCATCAGATTGGTTTTGGTCTTTACCACGCAAATATATACCTTGCTCTACTGATTGAATTTGTCTTCACTGGCCTTCTGTTACTTTACTTTTTCAAGCAAGAAAAAATATTAAATATTACAAGAACAAAATCTAATATGACAGCACTTATAGGTATTTTGGCTTTTGGTATTGGCTTTATTCTATTAGTTGCCAAGCGCTCTATTGGAGACATGCTTGGTCTTCCAGATATGAGCTTGCCCATAAATACGACTGTCTTACTGCTAAGCCTGACCTATGCTTCAATGACTTATGGGCTTCATTATTTTACGAAACAATATGACGTTATAAAATAAACTTATATAAAAAATGAATTTTCATTTAAAAAAGCTGCTCTATTTACCGCGAATTTGACACTTAATAACCTAAACTAGGTGTCTAATTTTGTAGGGACCAATACTAAAAATAACTCATTTAATTTTAGAGAGCTATCTTTTTACAATCACCCTTCTTCTTTAACCTCAAAGTGTCATTGCATAAATATCGTATTTTTTACTAAATTTGAAATACCTATATCCCCGCCTCTAACTTCCTAATGGGTGTTAACTTATCCTTTTTTAGCCTACATTTTCTTACTTCTCTATCTAACTTTTCCCCCTCTTGCTCCTACATTAATTTGAACTGATATTTAGTTCAGATGGGGAAGACACACGCGAGAATACAACCATGTAAAATTTATAATCCTATGCTGTTTTAATTTATTTTTAATACTTTTCATTAGACTACACACAAGTAGACAGCTTAGCATAGTTTTTAGGAATTTATCCACCTCTACTCAAATACTAAAGGAGCAAGATTGTGTTAAAAATGATATTAATCATAGAAGCTCTTCTTTTAACTGCAAACGCTAATGCAAATTACTTTATGCCATGTACTGAGTTTCCTGATAGCAGCTGCAGCTATTCATATATTTTTACTAATAAATGTATGGAAAAAAGGGTTATCCCAGGCATTATAAGACAAGTCGAACACTGGTCTAATTCAGAAAATGACAGTTATACTTTGATAGTAGACTCTATTAGACTTAAGAGAATTGATAGCCCAGGAAAAGCACTCTTTTTGTTTAACTATACAGATAGTGAAAATTTAGTTTCTCGTGGTAGATTCGAGTTCAGACCTTTGGGTAAAACTAATAACTCTTGTGTAAAAGAAGATGATAGATTCAAAACCTTGTTTTTTTACGCTGAATGTAGAGGTGAGGCAGTTCGGCATTTTGAAAAAAATAGTGAATTCGATTATACGTATATACAAAACAATATTACTGTAAAAATTATAGATGCAAGGTTTATTAAATTCATTGAAAAAGATGAAACCTTCCCTAATAATGCAGATTTATCAAACTTAAGGTACCTACCTTTCGTTCCCGTTCTTGGTCCAAGCGGTTTTGAATTTACACTTAAAAATGATAACAATGAAGAACACAGTAAGGTTTTGACTCTTTCTCCAAATGGCGGAACTTGGGGTCACTCTGCAAGGTGCTCTAAAGTTGTATTTTAAGCATCAGTCTCAATTTTAGTATAGAAAAATTCCATGTGTCACCAGTTTGATTGAATCTTACCTATATATTCTTCATTAAAAACAGAAGGCACCGAACATAGGAAATACACATGCAGATCTCTGAAGTTTAGTTTATTTGGCCTTAAAATTTATTGTTAACAAAGTGTCGTCTTCCCTTAACAAGTAAAGCGCGAATATTGCTGCTAACATGGGCCAGGCTGCAAAGAAGAGTAAATTTTTAGGGCCAAATGGATTAAAGTATATAGCGTATGCACTTAAAGTTGAAACTGTATGCATCAGTAGAACTCCACCGTAAGTCCATTTTTTTTTCATGCCTAAAAGAAAACAAACGACAAATATCAACTGTACAAGAGCTATTACTGTTATAACTCCATTTCCAAGACCCGGTATCATATAAAATTTTTCAAAAACTTTTTGAGTATGTCCTGGGTTTATAAATTTATCGATCGTCCACATGAACATAACAATAAAAACACCCAGCCTTAAAAGTAATAATGATAACTTTAAGGATTTAAGATCTGATTTCATTTTAGGTCCTTCTCAATACTATTTTCAAACTTCTTTTTTAAAGACTCTATTCTTTTTCTGTTTACCTTAAGGTCTTTTTGTCCAAGACGAGCAGCTGCTCTAAATTCAATAATTCCTTTTGGAGTTAACAAGAATTCAACATCATCAACAAATTTAAAAAATTTAGACTTATACTGAACATAGATATAATTATCATTTTGAACAATGACTTTAGCTTGAGAATCTTCAGAAATAATTTTTGTTAAACCAGATAGTGAGCTTATCTGACTCTCAACTTCCCAAGTTTTCATAGCATGATACTCAGTTGTTGCCTGACTTGAAACACAGTTTTCTTTGCTTTCATTACAAGGAGCCAGTTCTTTTGCTTCTGGGTCACCAACATCTTGTGGCTGAGTTCCCTCCAAACCAACAATCGAAAGTATGCCCATAACTAAAACTATAACGAAACAAATGAACATAAATTTTTTCAATTTCTTAGCCTTCTTTTAATCTTAGTACGCTGTTTTAGAGTACATCACCCTTCTACCCCTATGCTCAACTCATAAGGAAGCTTTTTATACTCAACAAGACTTAGCCAGATCTGATTGAGTCCAAAAGATAATTAGCGTAATGATATTAGAAACTCACTAAGGGGATAAGCATGAAAATTAAAGCAGCCGTAGCTTGGGAAGCAGGAAAACCTCTTTCTATTGAAGAGTTAGATTTAGAAGGGCCAAAAAAAGGCGAAGTTTTAGTCAAAATGCTAGCTACTGGAGTTTGTCATACAGATGCTTATACTCTCTCTGGAGCAGACTCTGAAGGTGTCTT
This sequence comes from uncultured Bdellovibrionales bacterium, assembly GCA_937958795.1. Lineage (GTDB taxonomy): Bacteria > Bdellovibrionota > Bdellovibrionia > Bdellovibrionales > UBA1609 > CALGNA01. Next base: position 8,892 of record CALGNA010000117.1, read on the forward strand.
CCCTGTGGTTCTAGGTCATGAGGGCGGAGGCATAGTTGAAGAAGTTGGTGAAGGCGTTACGACTTTAAAAAAAGGCGATCATGTCATTCCTCTTTATATTCCAGAGTGTGGGGAATGTAAGTTTTGTACATCTGGAAAAACAAATCTTTGCCAAAAAATAAGAGAAACCCAAGGCAAAGGCTTAATGCCAGATGGGACATCTAGATTATCTAAAGACAGTAAACCAATTTTTCATTACATGGGGACTTCTACTTTTGCTGAATACTCAGTTATTGCAGAAATTTCTTTAGCTAAAGTAAATAAAGATGCTGACCTGTCAAAGGTTTGTTTATTAGGCTGTGGTGTAACCACTGGTATTGGTGCTGTTTTAAATACAGCAAAAGTAGAAGAAGGCTCTACAGTAGCTGTCTTTGGCCTTGGTGGTATCGGCTTGTCTTGTATTCAAGGTGCAAAAATGGCTAAAGCAAAAAAAATAATTGCTATTGATATTAATGAAAGTAAATTTGAAATGGCAACTAAACTTGGGGCTACAGACGTCATCAATCCAAAAGCAATAGAGGGCTCCATTGTGGATCATATTGTAAAGATGACAGATGGTGGCGTTGATTACTCTTTTGAATGCGTTGGAAGCACCGACCTAATGAGATCAGCCTTAGAGTGCTGTCACAAAGGCTGGGGTGAATCTATTGTTATTGGTGTTGCTGCTGCTGGCGAAGAAATTTCGACAAGACCCTTTCAACTTGTAACTGGCAGAGTTTGGAAAGGCAGTGCTTTTGGTGGTGTTAAAGGTCGAACGGAATTACCTGGTTACGTTGATAAATACATGTCTGGAGACATTAACTTAGATGATCTTGTCTCATTTAATATGCCTTTAGAAGACATCAACAAAGCCTTTGATTATATGCATGAAGGCAAAAGCATACGAACTGTTATTTTGTTTGATCAGTAAATGAGGCGTCTATGAAAATTTTAAAAAATCACAAGTGTTTTGATGGAGAAGTTCAATTTTATGAGCATCAATCCATAACAACTCAATCTAAAATGAAGTTTTCTACTTTTATACCAAATAAGGATAAAGCTCCCGATGGCTGTATCATTTGGCTTTCTGGCTTAACTTGTAATGAAGAAAATTTCATTACAAAAGCTGGTGCACAACAATATTTAGCTAAAAAAAACATCATGGTGATCTGCCCTGACACATCCCCAAGGGGCTTTGACCTGCCCATGGAGCATGACTCATGGGATTTTGGTTCTGGAGCAGGCTTTTACCTAACTGCAACAACTGATGGCTACAAAGACCATTATGATATGTACAATTATATCAATAACGAATTATACAACATTGTTTTAAATTCTTTTAAAATACCAAAGACAAAAATATCTATTAGTGGTCACTCTATGGGGGGACACGGAGCTTTGGTTATTGGACTTAAAAACCCTGATAAGTACAAAAAAATCTCTGCCTTTTCTCCTATTGTAAACCCAGTAAACTCCCCCTGGGGACAAAAAGCTTTTAGCGGCTACCTTGGAGAAAATAAAGAAAACTGGAAGCAATGGGATGCTACAGAGTTAATCAAAGCGAGCCTTAAACACCCAAATGAAATCCTCATTGATCAAGGGCTATCTGATGATTTTTTAGAAAAACAACTTCTTACTGAAAATTTTAAAAATGCCTGCAATGAGCATGCGCAAGCTTTAAAGCTTCGCTACCAAGAAGGTTATGATCACAGCTACTATTTTATCTCAAGCTTTATTGAAGATCATATTGTTTAAAAATCAGTTTTAAAAACTAGCTAAAAAAACAGGGTCATGACTATCAGGAACATAACTATGAAAAAATCTATTAAACAAAACCCCATACATCTAGGCCTAGGTGCCACTGTTACTGCAGAACCTAAATTTACTGGCATGGACTGGTACGCTGACTATGCTAAACGACACGAAAAAGATGGAATCGAAGGTCGTCTTGTTACAGTTCATACTTTTAGTGAACCCTGGGGCAGCTGGGAAATGCATCCTAAGGGTAGTGAAGTCGTTGTATGCTTAGACGGAGAAATAACTTTAATTCAAGAAATTGATGGTAAAGAAAAAAAAATTACACTGACCAAAAACGAATACGCCATTAACCCACCGGGCGTTTGGCATACGGCTGACGTTCATTCAGAAGCAACTGCCCTCTTTATTACTGCAGGTGCTGGAACCGAGCATAAAACACGATAAAAAATTATGATTGCACCTTAAGCTTACACTTGGATTTACCAAGGAATCTCATCACCGTTCCAAGAAAAAAACCTTCCATTATGAGTTGCATTTTCAGCAGTAAAAACAATTT
>CALGNA010000118.1 GCA_937958795.1 uncultured Bdellovibrionales bacterium
ATTTAGATTCTTCAATTTCTAAGTTATTTCCACATAGCAGCTTTAAAAGCATTGGAGTCAGCAGAACCGATACTGGTGTTCATGCTCAGGATCAGTGGGTCCAAGTCTACTTTGATGACCTAACCCCTGATAAATTATTAAAATTACAGCAAATCACATGGGTCAGAGGCCTTAACCGTTTTTTACCATCAGACATAGGTATTCAAAAAGCTTATCTGCTGCCTCCTGACTTCCATATCCACCCGACTGTTACCCAGAAAACCTATCTCTATAAAATTAACCTCAGCGCCTCCCCTGACCCCTTTAAACGACCCACCCACCATTGGATATGGGGTGGACTTGATCTGGATTATCTCAATAGCTTATCCAATCACTTGATCGGTAAACACGATTTTGCTTCTTTTCAAAATTCAGGCTCTGATGTTGCAACTACGACTCGAACTCTTTTTGAAGCACATTGGGATTACAGCTCCTACAATAAATCAGATATCTTTTTCAAAGTCTCTGGCTCTGGGTTTTTAAAACAAATGGTCCGAAACCTTGTTGGAACCCAGCTTGATTTAGCTCTTTATAGGTCTCAAGTCGAACCAAAGCGTATTATAGAGATTTTACTAGCAAAAGACAGGTCTCAAGCTCTTAGCACTGCCCCTGCATGTGGGCTTCACCTAGAGCGCGTTGCTTTTGAGTCCCCACTTGACAAGATAGGTCATTCTCTCTAGGTCTAAATCCTTAGCTATAGTCTTATTTGTTTAAAGGAATTATGATGAAAACTTGGACAGCAAAACCTGAAGAAATACCACAAAAGTGGTGGGTAGTAGATGCCTCTGGTAAAACCCTTGGAAGATTAGCAACTGAAATTGCTAGCGTTCTTAGAGGTAAAAACAAGCCTGAGTACACTCCTCACGTAGATACAGGCGACTTTGTTGTTGTTTTGAATTCAGAAAAAATTGCTCTTAAAGGCAAAAAGATGGATCAGAAAAAGTACTATAGACATACGGGTTACTTTGGATCTCTTAAAGAAACGACTGCAAGAGAGCTTTTGGCTAAAAAACCAGAACAACTTGTTACAAAAGCAGTGACAGGAATGCTTCCTAGAAATAGGCTGGCAAGACAGCAAATTAAAAAACTCAAGGTTTATGTTGGATCTGAGCACCCACACGAAGCGCAACAACCAAAGCCACTTGAGATAAACTCAATTTAATTTTAAGGACAGAATAGAATGGAAAATACAGTTTATTACGCGACAGGTAGAAGAAAAACGAGCGCGGCTCGTGTCTTTCTAAAAAAAGGTACTGGCAAAGTTGTTGTTAACGGACGCGATGTTACGAACTATATCCCAAACCCAGCTAGTAGGCAGCTTGTATGGCAGCCCTTTGAAATAACTAAAACTAAGGGTGAATATGATGCCTTTGTAACAGTTACTGGTGGTGGTTTATCAGGACAAGCCGGAGCTATTCGTCATGGTATTTCAAGAGCTCTTTTAGGTCTTGAAGAAGGTCTTGAGTTCAGACCTTTGCTCAAAAAAGCAGGATTGCTAACTCGTGACCCGAGAATGGTTGAACGTAAAAAATACGGTCTACATAAAGCACGTAAGAGTACACAGTTCTCAAAACGTTAATTCGTTTACTTACATTCATTGTTTTAAAAAGCTCAGATCATTTGGTTTGGGCTTTTTTTTATCCAAAATAAATTTAATACGCCGCAATCAACGCATGCTTTCTTGTGGTTATAATATGTAGCTGCAAAAAAGGTGTTCATCCAAATAATAAAATCAGTTTCTAATAGCAACCTAAAACTTCTAAACTAAACTAAGTTGCTTACAAAATTCTGCAAAACTCATTTGAACAATATTTTTTTTAAGGTGCTGAACTTCAGAGCCTTCACCTAGATACACTTGGTAAAATTTAGGTATTTGAGTTCTTTCTTCAAAATAATATAAGTGCTTTGAAACTGCTGATTTCTTTAACTTTGCCTCAACTGCAAAAAGAGGTTTATTGTTTTCTAAGTAAACAAAATCAATTTCACGTTTTTGATGGTCCCTGAGATACCTTACTTCTGTTTTTAAGCCTTCTGTATCTTGTCGATAGTGAGCAAATTTTAGAAGATGAGATGCCAGCATATTTTCGAAACGAGCTCCTTTATCCTCTACCTGACTCCAGTCCCATAAATAAAGTTTTTGCTCTTTTTTAACAGCTCTTATTTTAGGAGCACCAAAAGGACTTATAAGATAACAATAGTAAATACTCGCTAAACTATTAATCCAATTTTTACATGTCTTAAAATCAACTTCTAAATCTTCTATTAATGAATTAATAGACAAAGCACTGCCGACTCGTTCTGGTAATGTCTCTGCTAAAGTCTCTAACTTATCTAAATCTCTAATCCTGGTTAAATCCCTAATATCTTCTTTTATTAGTCTTTCAAGACGACCAGAAGTCCATCTTTGATGAAAGCGTTTATCAGCTTTAAGATAAGGCTCAGGAAAACCACCAAAGTTAAAAAGTTGATCTAGGTTATTAAACCCAAGCTCAGGTAGAGACAATGGATGAAGTCTATAATAATAAAAACGACCAAGAAGAGAATCACCACCTTTTTGAAAGGCGTTTAACCTTGCTGATCCGGTAATTAGAAATTGAACTTCTTCTTTATGTGTATCGTAAATCCCTTTAATAAGGTTTTTCCAACCCCGGCCCTTATGAATCTCATCAAAGGATATACGCTTACTTTCACTTGGCCACTCAAGGTTTTTAATTGCTTTTCTTGCAGTTTTTAAATCCCAATTAAAGTAATAGCTCTTAGCCGGTAACTTCTGCCCATCAAGCAATGAAAGAGCTAATGTTGTTTTACCAACCTGCCTAGGACCACCCAAGAAAACCATCTTGTCGTTTAAGTCTTGATCGATTGATTTCTCTAAATATCTTGTTAAAATAATGGACATACATCCATTATACTCATTAAAATAATGGAGTAAAGTCCATTATTTTAACATTAGCTATAAACTAAAATTTAGTTTTAACTCAACTATATTAGTAACTTAGCTGTAAATATTTAGATAGATTTCTCTAAAATGTAGTTTTCAGGATCTACTGGCACACCTTCAACTCTTACTTCATAATGCAGATGTGGCCCAGAAGACCTTCCCGTGCTACCAACTGCAGCGATTTTTTCTCTTCGCTTTACCTTCTGTCCAACTTTTACAAAGAGCTCAGAGTTATGTGCGTAACGAGTCGAGACTCCATACCCATGGTCTATAGTAACAATCTTCCCGTAACCAGCCTCATAACCTACATATGAAACAATACCACTTGATGCTGCTACAACCGGTGTTCCGTGCATAGCTGCTATATCTAAACCACTATGCATTGTTGGCTTGCCTGTAAACGGGTCACTTCTATACCCAAACCGCGATGTTAACCAGCCTCTTGCTGGTAAAATACTTGGAGTTGCAAGTAATAAGTCTTTTTTCTGAGAAAGCTTTCCCCATAAACCTACAACTTTTGAAGCTGAGTCTACTGCTCGTTCAGCCACTTGGTTTGTATCCCATTTTAGTTTAGCTATTTTAGCTAGCTGTTGCGGCGTTAAACTCTCTGAATGCACTTCTGGCAAAAGAGGATTTGAGAAAAAATCTGTTCCTGATAAGATCTGCTCTTTTAAAGTCTTTGGTTCACCGTTTTGTTTGGCAGAATCGCTCTTACCTTCTCCAAAACCCAAAGATACTTTTTTTTTTGAATCTTCTTTTTCAATTTTAGCTTTAGCATTGATACTATTAATACCCGCTTTTAAGTCCAACTCTCTACTAGGTGCTTGAATATCTGTAATTAATTCTAGTTTAGCAGAAAACTCATCTACTATAGAAAGCTGGTTATTAATTTTTTCTAGCTCAGATTTTAAGTTTTTAACTTCCGTATTTAAGGCCTCATTACGAGTTCTTAATAACTTAATTCTTCCAGATTGAGAAAGGAGATTAAAGTAATCTCCCAAAAGGGCTATTGCTCCTAAAACAATACACAAACATGACAAAAAAACAGTTCTTAAAAAGACTTTTGAAACAGTATATGTTTTTACACCTGACTCTTTGCTGCCTGAAAGCATGACTGTTAATTTTTGATCTTTTCCTGACATGAATACTATCCTCTCTCATAATTCTTTATACTAAAGAATTTTTCTATTCTCTTAACTAAATTTCAACCACAACACATGAGATATTGTCACGGCCACCACGAGCATTCGCCTCATTTATACAGTAATTTGGAATTTCATCTAAGGCTTTTTCAGATAAGGTTTTTTTTAACCATGCATCTTTTAAATAACAAGTTAAACCATCAGAACATAAGAGGTAAAGCTCTCCCATCTCTGCTTTTCTTAAATAAATATCTGGCTCCACATAGGGCTCTGCACCAATACAGCGAGTGATCACATTATCTGGTATGACTTTTTCAGCCCCAACCAACCCGGCTCTTCTTTGCTCATAAGCTAGAGAATGATCTTCCGAAACCTGCCAAATATGAGGTGCTTTAAATAGATAGGCTCGAGAATCTCCAATATTCCCTATTAAAACATCCTCTCTACCTTTCCATAAACACACTAAAGTCGTACCCATTCCACTAAATTTTTGATTTTTTTGCTGTAATTCATAAACCGTTTTATTCACATGAGCTAATGCCCTTTCAAGAGTCAAAGCCATAAATTCAGCATTACCAGGCTCGATAAGATGAGGATTTTTAGCTATTTCATCGCCAATATACTGCTCAAGTGCCTTAGATGCCGTCTCAGAAGCAACCTCGCCTGCTTTATGACCGCCCATACCATCAGCAACTAGACTTAACCCTAGGTCTTTGTTTATCAGAATGTAATCCTGATTCGTCTTTCTCTTAGATCCTATGTCTGTTTTACCAAATACATTTCCCATAATTAGAGAATAGCTTCGGTCTCATCAAGAAACAAAACAAAAGCCCATATAGATCAAAGTTTTTTTTTCCGATACAATATAAATGAGGAGACAGATTATTAAAAAGCCTTTTTTTCTTTTTTTAACACTCTCTGTTTTCTTTCACCTAGGCTTCTTTCTTGCGTTAGAGTACTTTGGTCAGATCCAATTTTTGGCCGCACTTAGACCTTCACATAGTATTGAATTTGAAGATAAAACCAAGGACCTTTATACCCAAATTGAATTAATTGAATCTGAAGACGAAAGACTTCAACTTGTTGAGCAAAAAATTCAGAACCCTCAAGATAAGGCACCAAAAGAAGCTAAGTTCTTAAGTAAAAACAACCAAAAGGTTGAAAAAGAAACTCAAGCCAAAAGAACTGGTAAGTTTAATGAAAGCGACAGTCAAAACCCCTATTCAGCACCAACGCAAGCATCTCCATCTATATTACAAAAACCAAATCCTCAGCAATTAGCAAAGCAACCTCCACCTCAAGCTCGACCTAAAACCGCCTCAACTCAAACACCAACTAAGAACAACCCTCTTGGCCTTTTGGGAATTGAAGAGAATTGGACCCAACCACAGTTTAAACCCAAACAACTTACATCAGGGCTTCAAGCTCCAGGATCAGCTGGATCTCCCAACCTCGGACCCAGTCAGTCTGAAGACTTTTTACCTGACACTGAAAAAGGCTCGAGTACTCGCTTAAATAGTAAAAAATTTGTGTACTATGGCTATTTTATGCGAATCCGAGACCAACTTAGAGGCCATTGGAACCCAAAAGTACGCTACAAAGTCCGCTTACTCCATAGGCAAGGTCGCCAAGTTGCTCTTGAATCCGACAAAATGACCTCTGTCAGAGTAACTCTTGACCCTGGTGGTTTTGTAAAGAAAATCGAACTTCTTAAAAGCTCTGGAATACCTGATTTTGACGACGCAGCATTAACGGCATTTAGAGATGCCTCCCCTTTTCCCAATCCACCTAAAGGACTCTCTAAAGATACTAAAATCCAGTTTTTTTGGGATTTTGTTGTTCAAGGCGCTGGCTAATAAGCTTTATTTATTCACTCCTAGAGTAGAGATCATCCTACTGAATATTATTCCCTACCTATAGCCTTTAGGCTCAACTTCATGT
>CALGNA010000119.1 GCA_937958795.1 uncultured Bdellovibrionales bacterium
GCTTCGGAGCAAAGACTTGCACAGATTGGTACAGGAGATCGTTCAGAGAGAATTCGAACATATAACTTTCCTCAATCAAGAGTAACAGATCATCGAATTAATTTAACTCTCCAAAAAGTAAATGAAGTCATGAGTGGAGATTTACTTTTAGTGATTGAGCCCTTGCAGGCTGCATTTCAGGCAGAGGCTTTAAAAGCTTCAACTTCCTCGTAAAAAACTACTTTAGAAAAGAGGTCGTTGTTTTTATATGCAAGATGATTTTAAAAAAAATCTTTTAAAAAAATACTCCTCTTATGAAACTGAGTTGATTTTACTTGGTTTAAGTCAGGACTCCGAACTTAGTCTTAAGTTAATTGAAGAGAGGCTTTTGCTAGGAGAGCCTTTGCAGTATATTGTAGGAGCTGCTTTTTTTTATAATCATACCTATCGAGTTGGACCTGGTGTTTTAATTCCAAGGTTAGACTCGGAATGTTTAGTAGAAGAAGTGATTAAAGTTCAAAAATTTGGCCCTTACGATTTAAGTAAAGTTTTAGATATAGGTGCAGGATCGGGGTGTCTAGGTTTTGAAATTTTAAAAGAAAGAAAAGAGTGTTGCTTAACAAGTATAGAAAATTCTCATCAAAGTTTTAGTTATTTAGAATTAAATCAAAGACAGTTAAATATAAAATCTAACTTGGTCAAAGAAGATTTTTTGACTTGGTTTAAAACACAAAAAGTTCATGAATATTCATTTATTATAAGTAACCCGCCTTATATTGATTATGAGGACCAACATATAGAGAGAATGGTTAAAGAGTATGAGCCACAATCAGCTTTGTTCTCTAAGAATGATGGTCTTAGCCATATTATGGACTGGGCAAAGCCGATCATTTCATTGTTAAAGCCAGATGGAATTTGGATGTGTGAGTTTGGTTTTACACAAAAAGCAGACTTAAAATCCTATTTTGAAAGCCTTTCAGGAGGCTTTACTCTAAATTGGGGAAGGGATTTAGCTGGTCAGGATAGGTATTTTGTTTTAAGAAAAAAACATGAGTAAAACAGATGTCTTAGTTGTTAGAGGTGGAAATCGTTTAAGTGGAAAAGTGCCTGTCTCTGGTGCTAAGAATTCAATATTACCATTATTATTTGGAACCCTGTTAGCTGAAGGAGACCATACTTTTCATAATGTACCTGAGCTTTCAGATGTGACCTCTTGTCAGGAAATTTTAAAATTTTTAAATGCCGATCTTTCCTTTTTGGAGCCTGGTCAAGTGAGAGTACGAGTTAAAAGCTCATCAGATCGCCAAATACCATATGAGCTCATGAGAAAAATGAGAGCCAGCATTTTGGCTTTAGGGCCACTTGTTGCTAAATATGGAGAAGCAGAGGTCCCTCTGCCGGGTGGTTGTGCCATAGGTTCACGCCCTGTTGATTTACACTTAAAAGGCTTGGAAAAGTTAGGAGCTACTATTGAGCTAAGTGGCGGTATGATAAAAGCAACTGCAAGGGGTGGTCTAAAGCCTAACAGATACTTGTTTGATTTTCCTACAGTAACTGGGACTGAAAACTTAATGATGGCTGCTGCACTCACTCCAGGTGAAACCTGCCTTGAAAATGTAGCTAAAGAGCCTGAAATTGTACAATTAGCAGAGTTTTTAAAAGGCCTAGGAGTTGAAATAGAAGGTGCTGGAACAGGTACTATGCTTATTTTTGGGAAAAAACCAGGCGACCTAAAGCCAAATAAAGTAGCAACAGTGGTTATACCAGATAGGGTAGAAGCAGCAACGCTATTGTTAGCTGGGCCAATGACCGGTGGTGATGTTTGGATTGATCGCGCAGTTGGGGATTATTTGGGTTCTTTTAAAGAGAAGGTCATTGAGGCAGGGGGAAAGTGGGAGACTGATGATAGTGATTCATCTATTCGCTTAAACTTTCAAAATGGCATTCAGGCTACACAAGTCAAAACAGCTGTCTATCCTGGTTTTCCTACTGATCTTCAAAGTCAGTGGATGGCCTTTATGTGTTTGGCAAATGGAACAAGTCAGATTTCTGAGACGATTTTTGAAAATAGATTTATGCATGTACAAGAGCTTATGAGACTAGGAGCTAAAATTACTGTCGAAGGTAAGACGGCTTCAGTCCGTGGTGAAAACCCTTCAAATTTTTCTGGAGCCAGAGTTATGGCAACGGATTTAAGGGCAAGTGCATCTTTGGTTTTGTTAGCACTAACTATTAACGGAGAAAGTCAGATTGAAGGTTTGGAGCACTTAGATAGGGGCTACGAAAAATTTTCTCAAAAGATGCAAAAACTAGGTGCAGATATTACTAGAGTAAAGCTTTGAATAATACTTTGAGTTCTTCTATTCCTAATTGATTTATCATGAGCCCCTAGACCAAGTCCATTTTTTAGCTCAAAATAAAGCTTATGAAAAAATGGTTTGTAAAAGATAAAAATAACCAAGTACATGGGCCATTTTCTGATGAAGATATAATTGCTCAAATTAGGTTTGGGAGATTTAGAAAAAAAGCTTTGATTCAATCAACAGAGTCTAAGTTGTGGAGACCTCTTTATGAGATAGACCTGTTCAAACAGGAGTTAGATCAGTTAAACAAAGCAATTGAGAAAAAATCTAGAATTTCCCTAGTAAAATCTGCGCCAATAGAAAAACCAGTCATTGAACTAAAAATAGAAGAAGAAAATAATTTTGATAAAACTAGGATAGTTCAAAAGGCAATAAGACAAAATGAACTTAGGGTTTCTAAAAAGAAAAAAAAGATCCCAAAAAAAGGAATTCAGCTAGTACTTCTTTCGTTTTTGGGGATCTGTCTTGGGTATGGCGTTTTAATGTTTATACAAAAAGATGAGCCAGAAAAAAAGTATGGAATTAATTTTGAAGAAACTAAGTATACACAAAAAGTATTACCTAATGACGAAGCGTCCGAATTTTTAGGCAATAACTTAGTTTTATTTGCAAATGGTGACTATAGGTCTCTTAAGAAAGTAGAGGCAAATTTTAAAAAATTCTTTGAACAAAAAGGTCAAACAAAATCACTTCATGCTATGTCGTGTATGAATAAATTTTTACTTATTCCGTATGTTAGTAAAACTAAAAAGAATAAAACAAACTTAAGAAATCACATTAGATTTATACAAAAAAACTTTTCTGGAAGTGCTGAAGTTCAATTATGCCAAATGGCATACGAAAATTTTATAGATCAAGATTTTGTTAAGAAGGGGGAGCTGTTAGCCCAGTTGAAGCGCATAGATAATGTTACATATTTAAATTGGTATTATTTGATTCGTGCAATAGATTCTTTTACAAATAGTAAAATATCTAAATCAGCACAGTATATGAGTTTTCAAGACCCAAATGAAAAAGTATTTATATATGAGCTATATAAGAATTTTTTTAAGATTGTGCAAAATGTAAATAATATGAATATAGAGTTTTTATCTAGTAAAGACACTCCGGATATGAGGCTGATGAAGTATTTAGTGGAGCCTCATAAAGAAGAGTGGCTTATAAGTGCAAAAAAAATAGCAAAGGCTAGTGGAAATAAATTAAATCCAATGATTTGGGCAAAAGCATTGATAGTAGGTGCTCAGTTTCAAATGAACCAAGGAGATCAAGGAAAAGCTATAAATTATGCAAAGCAAAGCTTTAAAGTCTTTAAAAATAATGAGTCTAAAAGATTTTTAATTAAAAATGGCGGTTTAGATAAAGAATTTAAAGCAAACTTCCAGAGTCAGCAAATTTTAGATGAAGCAGAAGCTTACTATAAGGCCAAAGATTGGATAGTTGCACAGGCCTACTATAAAGAGGCAATCGAGATGGTTCCTGGAGATGCATCTTTATATTATAAGCTTGGAAAAACTTATCAAAAATTAGGATTTAATAACCGAGCAAAAGATTTTTATTTAAAATCTATAGAAGTTGATAAAAATTTCGAGCCTAGCTGGGCAGCACAAATTGATTTGTATTTAATTAGAGGAAAGCTTGTAGAAGCTGAAGAATTTATAGATGAAATGAAAACTTTATTTGGTCAAACCAGTGAAGTAAAAAAATGGGAAGCCAGGTTTATGCTTGAAACAGGCTTTATTGAAGAGAGTATTTTAAGAGCAAAAAAAGCTATGAGCTTAAATCCTAATGATGCACAGTCCTTAAATATTTTGGCCTTAGCTTATGAAAAAAAACAAGATATAAAACAAGCATTTTTCTACTCTGAGCAAGCTTATGAATTATCAGATGATGAAGAAATTTTGAGGAATTACTTTAGACTACATACATATGTACATGGTGTAGAGGAAAGTTTTAATAAAATTGATCAAATGATTCAATATAACGAAGAAGCCGTACATCTTTTGTATTATAAGTTATATTCACTTTATGTAGATGAAAGGTATGAGAAAACGATTGAATTTTTTGAAAGCAGATCTTTGTTTTTTGGGGAAGACTGGGAAGCGCAAAAATTGGTTACTAAATCATATGAAGCCATTCAAAAGCTAGGAAAATCCTATGAAATGCTAGTGGGTATGATTGCTCAAAGACCTAATGATACATGGGCGAGTGAAAGTATTGGAGATATTTTAGGTAAAATGGGACAGAATAAAGAGGCTTTGATTCATTACTTAAGTTTGAAACAAGCGGGGGAATTTTCTAATCAACTTTATTTTAAGATTGCTTCAACGTATTTGAAATTAAGGAAATTTAAGAATGCATTAGAAATTTTACAAGAGATACCAGATGTTAAATATCAAAGTGAATCTTTTTTGAAAAAAGCAGAGATTTTACAGAAAATGGGAGACTATGCTTCTAAAGTTCCAGACAAAATTAAATTCTATGAGCAGTGTATTTCAAACCTTACGCAATACAGTCGACTTTCTCAAATGAACTATAAATCTTATTTAGAATTAGCTAAATGTTATAGAAAATCTGGTGATTATGATAATGCTCTTGTGATTCTTCAAAAATCTCAACAACTAGAGACTGGTAGGCCTGAGGTTTATCTGGAGCTAGGAGATTTATATTGGGCAAGGGGAGAGACAAAAAAAGCTATTCACCATTATACGGTCTATGTTAAATTAGATCCTTTTACTAAAAGGAAAGTCGAGATTGAAAAAAGAATTGGAAAGCACGTCAAAAATTAACTTAGATCAGTTTCCGTATTTTAGGGAACTATTACTTAAGAACCTAGTTTCTTTTGGATCCAAGTTGAGTCATTTTTTGATATTTTATGTTGGTTGGATGCCGTTTTACTTTGTATTAGACACCTATTTTTCTATTTCAGCTTTGTTTGTTGTTTTATATCACATTTGTTTGTTTCATTTATTTTTGAGTTTTAGACAAAAGAGTATTTTTTTCTTTTTGAGAATATGTTTAGCGCAATGGATATTTTATTTGAGTCTGTATATCTATATTACTCAGGTGTCTGGTTGAAGTATGAAGCATTATCAGATAAGAAAATAAAGCTATCAATAAAAAATCATTTAAATAAATGTAAGTAGAGGCATAATTCATGATAGATATTAAGGCATTAGAATCTAGCCAAGAGCTTCAGAGCAAGAAAACATATTTGGAGACATATAGAGAGAATCTAAGAATGAGATCGTTTTCTAGTGATGATTTAGACAAACTCCTTGTTGTGAACCAAACAAGAAAGGATCTTTTAAGCCATTTAGAGAGTTCAAAGGCAAAGAGAAACCAGATGAGTCCTCTTATTTCTGAAAAGAAAAAGAAGGGCGAAGATGTTTCTGATATTTTGAGTGAATTAGCAAAGTTGCGGGATGATGACAAAGAGAAAGAGCAGGTTCTAAAAACTATTGAAGCTGAAGTTAGGCTTTTAAGTTTATCCTTACCCAATATGAATGACCCTTCTGTTCCTTTCGGTAAATCAGAAGAAGATAATAAAATAGTAAAGGAGTTCATGCCTCCTACAGAGTTTAATTTTAAGGCAAAAGATCATGTAGAGCTCGGCGAGGACTTGGGGTTATTAGATTTTGAAATGTCAGGGAAAATTTCTGGAGCAAGGTTTAGTGTTTTGAGGGGCTCACTGGCTCAGTTAGAAAGAGCTCTGATTCAGTTTTTTCTATCTACTCATGTAAATAAAAATAGTTACGAAGAAGTATCTTGTCCATTTTTAGTAGGTTCTAGTGCTTTGGAAGGAACAAGTCAGTTACCAAAGTTTGCAGAGGATTTATTTAAAATTGAGGATAAGGATTTGTTTTTAATTCCAACAGCTGAAGTTCCTTTAACGAACCTATATTCTCAAAGTGTTTTATCTGAAGACCAATTGCCAATTCGATTTGCGGCACATACACCATGCTTTAGATCGGAGGCTGGCTCTTATGGACGAGATACCAAAGGCTTAATTCGACAGCATCAGTTCCATAAAGTTGAGATGGTACAATTTGTTCGTCCTGAAGAATCTGATCAGTGTCATGAGCAACTTACTTTACACGCTGAAGGTTTATTAGAGGACTTAGGGCTTCCTTATCAAAGGGCTTTGCTGTGTTCTGGTGATATTAGTTTTGGTGCCCAAAAATGTTATGATTTAAATGTTTGGCTTCCGTCTTCTGGTACCTATAGAGAGATAAGCAGCTGTTCTAATTTTGGTGATTTTCAAGCTCGAAGAGCTATGATTCGATATAGGCCTAAAGGAGAAAAAGCGAAGCCAAGATTTGTTCATACATTAAATGGCTCGGGCTTAGCTATAGGAAGAACTTTATTAGCTATTTTAGAAAATTATCAAAATGAAGATGGCAGCATAAGAGTTCCAGATGTGCTTGTAAATTATATGGGTGGATTAAAGACCATTACTAAAAGGATGTAATTAAATGAAATCATTTTTTAAAATGATACTGGCTTCTTTCATTGGGACTTTGTCAGCCTTTTTTAGTTTTTTATTTATGATTTCGATCATTTTAAGTGTCGTTTTTGTTATTGCTTCAAGAAAATCTGTTCCTGATAAATCAGATACTATTATATCTAAAGACAGTCAGAAGGTTGTTCACCTAGTTATTGATCAAGCCTTTAACGAGGTAGATGGAAATCCGCTTCAGAGTTTATTTGAAAACAAAGTTTCTACCTATTTGGGCTTTATACAATTTATGGAGAAGCTGCAAAAGGATAAAAGTGTTGCAGGTGTTTTAATTGAATCTAGAGGCTTGCAGCAGGGCTGGGCATCTTTAGGAGAGATGAGAAGAGTTTTTGAAGATTTTAAGAAGAAAAATAAATTTATAGACTACTATTCATTGGTATTAACAGAAAAAGATTTATTCCTTGGTTCTGCTGCTGATCAAATTTATACCAATCCTAGATCTTATGTTGAGTTAAATGGTTTTCAAAGTTCTTCACTTTTTTATAAGGAAGCCTTGGAGACACTTAATGTGGATATGTATGTGTTTAAAGCTGGTTCTCATAAATCATTTGCAGAGCCATTTAGTAGAACAAGCTATTCGCCTGAGAGTCGTGCACAAACAAAGTTATTGATTGGAGACCTATGGGATCATTTTATAGCGACTGTTGCGCAGGCAAGAAAGCTTGAAGTAAAGGAGTTGAATACTTGGGCAGATGCTTTAGAAGTGAGACATGTTGAAAAGGCTCTAGAAGTGGGTCTTATAGATGGCTTAAAAAGTTTAGAAGACTTAAAGAAATCCTATAATTCAAATACTGAAGATGAGGTTAAAGAAGAAATCGAAGAAGAAAAGAGTATAAAGACTGCTGAAACTTTAAAACTTCATCTTGTCAGTTTATCTGAATACGAAGGTAAACAAAACTTTATTGGATTTTCTTTGGATAAAGCATCCTCTAGTAAAGAAAATCCTTCTAAAAACCAGATAGCTTACTTGCCCTTGCAGGGCTCGATTGTAGCATCTGATGGTGATCAACCAAGTATAAATTTGGCTGTTTTAAGTTCTGCATTGGAAAAAATTAGGAAAAATAAAAAGATAAAAGGAATGGTTGTTCGAATTAATAGTGGTGGAGGCTCATCACTTGTTTCAGATGTTATTTGGAAAGAATTCCAAGAATTGTCAAAAAAATTTCCTGTCTGGGTTTCTATGGGAGATGTCGCAGCTTCGGGCGGTTATTATATTGCTATGACAGGAGGTAAGGTTTTTGCCGAGCCGAATACGGTGACTGGTTCTATTGGGGTTATTGCAATGATCCCAAATATGGAAGGTTTTTATAAAGATAAGCTTAAAACCTACTATGATTCAGTTAAAACTCATACTTACGCAGGAATGTTTTCAGGCTTTAATGCCTATACACCAAAAGAGCAGGAGATGATTCAAGCTGAGGTCTATAAGACTTATAATGAGTTTAAAGCTGTAGTTATGGGTGGAAGAGAAGCCAAGTTAACTAAAGGGTTTGAAGAGTTTGCTGAGGGCCGTGTTTGGACTGGGAACCAGGCTTTAGAGATTGGGCTAATAGATGAGCTTGGTGGGTTAAGGGAAGCTATAAAAGGAATAGCGAGTCACCTTAAGCTCAAGAAGGGAGAGTATTCCATTGTAGATCTTTCGAAGGTGGATATTTGGGAAATGTCTCTAGATTTGGGTTTTTTAATTCAGTTAAAGCAACATTTTCTAAGTGAGCTTAAAAACTCACTTAGACTGCCTCTATCGATTGAGGGTGCTCCTGGATATAACCCGCTTATTAAAAGCTTAAGCTTAATCATGAACTCATCAAATAAGCCACCAGCTTATTCAGAGCCACTTATGATGTGTCCTCAAGATTATTGTCTTTAGTTAAAGCTTAAAAAAAGCTATAAAAATCAGTTGCCATTTTATTTCCTTTTCCCTAGAACGGGAGGTGGAGAGATGGCAGAGCGGTTGAATGCACTGGTCTTGAAAACCAGCGGGTGTTAATAGCGCCTCGTGAGTTCGAATCTCACTCTCTCCGCCACTTTTTTCTTATATAATATAATGTAGTGTAGTGTAAAATTACTAATTACATACATTTTTATAAACCACCAAAACTTAATATTGAAGCTAGGCATCGGGCCTCAATGTTCCCTTGTTTGTATTGTAAATTAAATAAAGAGTAGATTGAAGTAAATTTGAGAGAGGGTTGAAGTTTGAATAACATAGATTCGAATAATACAGACAAGTGTCTTGAGGGCCCTTGCATCATTAACAATGCTACAAAAAATACTTTTGCAGTTATAGAATTTTTAGAAAGCAAAATTGAAACATCTATGTTTCTTCTTGGCAATATCAGTCAACATGGTTTTAAACTTGGAGTTCATTCTAATTCGGGAAATTTTAAATCTATAAAAAGAAATGGAAAAGTAATAGGTGTATTCTGTTTGTCACGTAGAGGTAGTTTGCTTATTCAGACAGATAACAAAAATGATTATTCCAAAGAAATTTTTGATTCTACTTTACAAGAAAATATTAGTTTGAAAGGTATCCTTGGTAACTGGAAAGATTCTTGGTTGTTTTATAGTTTTTATAAAGCCATGAACCCAAATTTTGAACTAAATTTATGTTCTGAAGAAATACTTTTTTCACTTAAGTTAGAGGGTCAAAAACTCTCAAGAAATTTGTCAGAAAGTATTTCAATTCGTTTTTTAACCAGTGAAGATTATGCTGTTTGGGATAAAGTAAATCGAGATTATCTTGAGGAGGAAGGCCTTTCTATACAAAAGGACAATCAGGAAAGAGAAGTTTCTTTTACTGAGAAAACACAAAAAAAAGAATGGTGGGGTTTGTTTGAAAAGGGAGAATTAACTTCAATCTGTGCGTATAATTCCACTTATAAGAATGTTGGCCAAATTGGTGGGGTTTATACCGTTCCTGCAAAAAGGAAAAAAGGCTACGCAAAATTATGTATGAAGCAGTTGATTAGTGATAGCTATTCTATTCATAAATTTTCAAAATTATTTCTTTTTACTGGTAAAAAAAATATTGCAGCTCAAAAGTTATACAAATCTTTAGGGTTCGCTGAAATTGGGAACTTTGGGATTTTGCTAGGTAAACATAAATAACTGTTTATTGAGATGGTGAGAACACTAAGAGTTACAAGAGCCTTATAAATACTTTTTAGTATTAGTTTGAATTGTTTTAACAACTGCTTGCTGAAGTTCAGAATAATAGCTTTGAGAGTAATGATGTAGAAAAACATCTACGTTATAAGAGTATTTGCTAACAAGAATTTCGATATTATTGTCATTATGAATTAAATGTTTTGGAACAATAGCTTTTCCTATTCCTAATCTTAGACCATCAATTATTCCATATATATCATCTAGATACTGTCGCTCAATGCTTTTAGTTGAATGTTTGTTTAGATATTTTATTGTTGTTTTGTCTTTCTCATCGTGATCTAAATAAATATTGGGACCTTTGTAGTTTTTTTTCTGAGCCAAAACATTTATCTCTTCTCCTATTTTTTTTGAAATAACATTGTCGCTTTTCAAGTTCTGATCTAAGACCATATAATCAATTTCGCCTGACTTAAACATGGATCGTAGTTCATAAAGTTCTCTAGTAAAAATTTTGAGAGTAATTCTTGGGTTTTCTCGAAGTAGAGGTTCTAGAGAGGGTAAAATAACCGATCTCATAATTGAGGAAAAGCCTCCAATCTTAATTGTTCCAACTAGGCTTGAAGTACTTATATCCTTAATTTTTCCGATTAATTGGGACTCAAGTTGGTCTTTAACTTGGCAATAGCGAAGCAGCTCTTCTCCGTGTTCAGTCAGTTTTAATCCAGATCTCTCACGTATAAATAAAGTTGTTTTAAGTTGAGCTTCTAGGTTTTTAATCCTTTGAGAGAGTGCAGATTGAGAAATATATAATCTCTCAGCGGCATGGGTAAAATGTTTTAGCTGAGCGCATATATAAAAAGCATCAAGGTTAGCAGAATTAAGACTCATATTTATCATTAGATATATCGATCATATAATTAAATCAATTAATTTTACTTAAATTAAAAGAGGCATTAATTTTATTTCAACCAATTAGGAGGTTTAAGTGAAAACAGTAACAATAGTAGCATTTCATTTTTTGATAGTGGGGCAGGTGAATGCATTGGCATTAATGTGTGAAACAACGAATAGTTGGTTTCTGGAGATGGGTTCAGTAAAGATAGTCGAAAAGCAAATACTAGAGCAGATAGGGGTTAATGTTTATAATACAGAGGGTGAATTAGTTCTAAGCTTAATGATTCGAGAGAATAGTGAGAAAGAAGAAATTTCTACTGACAATAAAGGCAGCAGTCTAGTTGCGGTAGTTTTACAAGATGAATTAGGTTTTGAAAATATAACCAAGTGGATAGAGCCACTAGCCTGTAATAGATGCCCTCCTCCATATCGACTCTATGGGCTTAAGGGCAGTGGTATTCATATAGAGACTGATTCTGGAAATTTTAATCTAATTTGTAAAGAACACGCTACTAGTCATGTATTTTTATAACATATTCTGTGTTAGTGGCTGATTTGCAATGTAAATCAGCCTTTCAATAGAAGCTTGACCTAAAGCCTTCGATCTATGATTTTCATTGGTATGAAAGCATTAAAGATTGGTCTGAGCGCACTTTTTTTATTTATAGGTTTTATCTTTTTATTTATGGTTTATATGGGTTCGTTTAAATCCATAAATGTTTCTGAAACCGTATTTGAAGGTAGAGAGATTATTTTTACAACTCATAAGGGTTCCTATAAGGAGTTAAAAACGACTTGGGTTTCGTTTGAGAAAGATTTTAAGTCACTTGGTCTTGAGAAGTGCCAGGGTTTAGGTGTTTATTTAGATAATGCTGAAACCCCTCCATCCGAGCTAAGATCTATACTAGCTTGTGATTTAAAAACTGTATCAGAAACAGTAAAAGCATCTTTAAAGACAAAATTTTCATCAATAGTATTGCCTGAAAAGAAGGCCTTTAAGAGTGAGTTTCCCTATAGAAATGAACTTTCGTTTTTTCTTGGCGCAATGAAAGTTTTTCCGAAATTAGAAAAAGAATTAAAAGCCAAAAGTTTGCAACCGCTCTTGGCAATTGAATCTTATCAGTTAGAAGGAAAAGATAAAAAAATAGACTTCTTTTTTCCAATGGAACTAGAGAAGGCTGAAGTCAGTGCTTTATTTGAGGCATTTTAAATGTCAAAAAAAAAGTTTGGAATTTTGACAAGTGGTGGAGATGCTCCGGGAATGAATGCTGCCATTAGAAGCTTTGTGCGTCAGAGTTTATCTAAAGGACATGAAGTTTTTGGTTTTGAAAGAGGTTATGATGGTCTTATTGATTCAAAAGGCGATTGGCTCTCAAACAGATCTGTTGGGCATATTATTCAAAGAGGCGGAACCTTTTTAAAAACAAGCCGTAGTCAGAGATTTAGAGAAAAAGAGTTTAGAGCAATAGCCAATGATACACTAAAAAATCTTAGTCTTGATGCTTTGTGTGTAATTGGTGGCAATGGGAGCTTTAAGGGTCTTGAAGTTTTGTGTTCGGAATTTAATCTGATTGGTGTCGGAATACCTGCTACTATTGATAATGACATTCTAAACGTTAAAGAAGCTCTTGGTTTTGATACAGCATGGAACACTGCAGTTGAGATGGTAGATAAGGTGAGAGATACAGCAGAAAGCCATGATAGAGTTATATTAATTGAAGTTATGGGAAGAGATTCTGCAAACCTTGCTGAAGCTATAGGAATATCTGTAGGTGCGCAGTTTGTATTAAGTCATGAAAATCAATTTGATGAAGCCGTGTTATCTATTCAAAACAGTCTGGCTAGCAGTAAAAAATCTTGTTTGATTATTTGTCTAGAGTCTCCACAAAATAAGTTAATTAATGATTTTCAAAAACTTATTGATTTAAAGATTACAACAAACGAATCAAGAAAATGTATTTTAGGCTATGTTCAGCGTGGAGGTTCACCGAGTGCAAGAGACAGGTGGCTTGGGTATCATTTTGCAAAAGATGCACTTAGTAATTTGCTGAATGCTAAGCAGGGTTCTTTTGGAGTTGTGGGCTTAAAAATTTGAGACTTAGAAAGTTAAATGCACTTAGTTTGATTCTTACTTGGGGTATCATTTAAGAAAAACCAAAACTATCTTACATAATAATCATTTGATATCTTTTAATAGAAAAATATTTATATTTTCAAGGAGGAATGTATGAGGCATATGTTTCTTTATTTATTTATTTATTTATTTATGGATCTTATGTTTTGGAATATCTTCTCTTGCAGAAGAGTTAGATATAAATTTCTACAGTTCACCTAATTTGAAAATAGCGTCTATTTAACAACAGCACATGTTGATAATGATATTGGATTTATTTCTTTTATGAAAATTCTGAAAGTGATATAGAAGGTAATTGGGGTAGGTTTATAGAAATACCTATTCTTGATGAAATATTTTATTTTAAAGGTAATATAGAATCTGTTGAAATGTATGGTAATATTGGTCTTACTGATTTTCAGAACAAATCTTTTCGAGATAAAGCTCCTTTAATTTTTCAAGATCATAATAAAATATTTTTTGGAAACAGCAGTGTAGGAAATGGTTTTAAATTAGAAGATGAGCGCATGCGCTGTAAAAATACTATGAGTGAATATAATTCACAGAGCTTTTCATTTTGCGAAATACCACTTGTAAATAACTTTCCAATTGGAAAAGATGATGCTGCTAATTATAATGAAGATCAAACTCTACTGGTTTCAAGGACTTTTAATACATTCCAAATAGGCCAGTATGAGATTACTCAAGCTCAGTATAAAGCTATTATGAATGAAGAGCCATGGAAGGATAAGGTTCAAGAGGGAGATAGCTTTCTAGCTGTTTATGTTAGTCGTTTAAAAGTTGATGAATTTATAAATAAATTGAATGCGATATCTACAGATGCAATTTATAGACTTCCTACAGAAGCTGAGTGGGAGTACTTAGCAAGAGGTGGACATAAGTCCATAGAAGAAGAATTTTGGATTAGACGATTAAGTTCAATTGCGTCAACAAATAGCGGTGGTCATAATTTTATAGACTCAGCATTTACTTTTAGCAGACATGTTCGATTGCAGTTAAATATAGAAAGAACATTATTTAGTATGGCTCAATCTGTTTTTGACTGTCCTTTTGCAGAAGTTAGTGAGTTGGTACCAGGGTATTGTGCTAATGATTTTGGACTTATGCACATGCATGGCAATGTTGGTGAGTGGGTTTTAGACGACTATAACTCAACTTATGAAAATGCCAGCGTGAATGGACATCAAGCGTACAAAAGCCGAGATAGTACTGCAGAGGGTGTTATAAGAGGGGGAGCCTGGGCGAGTTCATCTAGTTATGTATCAAGTACTAAGCGTGTTCATGATGTAAAAAGTAAAGCAAACTCTGCAATTGGTTTTAGAATAGTAAGAGTCCCAAACTAAATTTAAATTGGTGGAGAATGTGAACTCTTTGGTTTGCATACTCCAAAAGAGCTTTAAATGTTTATTTGGGAAGGACTGATTACCTCTTTGAGAAGTGCAGAATGCTTTGCAATCTAAAAATAACTTGCTAGTTTGTATCATCAAAACCATGGAGGGCTAAATGAAGTTTTTAGTTTTAGTATGTTCTATCTTTTTAGTATCACAAGTAAGCTTATCAAATCAGTGTGAAAGCTCAATAACTGAAGAACAAAAACCTCAAATAGCGCAGTTGATTTTAGATTTAGAATCAGAATTATTTAATTTAGAAAGAGAAGATCCTTCTAGTACCGAAATAGTTAGTCTTAAACAGAATATAAGAATGTATAAAATTTTTATTGCAGAGCCAGTTATTCAGGTTGCCTATATTAAACCCTTAGGTGCTCAAAATAAGACTAGAAATAAAATAAATTTTGATACTTTTAACTTTCAGTCCGGAGTGAGTTTAGCTACTGCTTTGTTAGAAGAAGGTATTCAATTACATAGTTATTCTATTAGCCAAGAAAACCAAATAGCTTATTTTATAGTGAGTTGTACGGAAATGAGTAATGTTGAGGCCATATTTAAGAGTGAGTTCCCCAAGTTGCATGGAGAAATAAACTTTTTTTTAAATACAAATTACCTGGAGAAGATTCAATTTTATAAGAATAGCTTGCCTATAGGCTATGTTTGATGAGGACTTTTTCTTTTTGATAGTTTTCAATATAAGTATCGGAGAAGTCCTCTAGTTGCACCAAATCAATTTTATACGGGAAGTTACTTTTAGAGAAGTACTCCAAGATCTCAGATACAAGAACATCAACTCTTTTATCTGACTCAATCATAACATCAATATCTGAGTATTTTTTATGTTTTAAGTTCGCTCTTGACCCAAAGATATAAACATCACATGAAACAGCATTTAAGGGTTTTACTAAATTTTCAATCATAAAGTCATATTCTGGAGCAGTTAATCCAAAAATCATTTTAGTTTATCTTCTAAAGTACTAAGTAGCTGAGTGAACTCAGGAAAAAAGCTTTTAGCAAAAAAGTAAACTTTTTCAGCCAGATCCTCTTTGTATGTGTGACTAGATAAATTTCTCATATCAACTGCTGATAGCCATAAAGTAACGTCGTTAATGTAATGACTTTGTCCTAATTCGCGAATAACGTCTTTGGGAGAAGAGGTATTTGTTCCCATGATTTTTTTTGCGGATTTCCATGCAAGTTCAATAGAAAACTCAAATCTTTGGATGACAGAGTCTCTTATAAAGTCATTTTTTTCTTCTAGGAGTGCTTCTTCTAGGCGCGAGACTGCTTTTTTAAATTCAGTTAAGGTTATCATAGTTATTTTATATCACTCACTATAGATTAATTCTAATTAAAATTTTTAATCTAAACTGGACAAAGGGTCATTATAATCTGCATGGCAATAGTTCTGCTTATGAAAATGCTAACATTGATGGACGTAAACCATATAAAAGCCAACATAGTTCTTTTTCTGATGGTGTGATTAGGGGTGGAATTTGAGCAATCTCTTCTAATTAAGTCACATGACAAAGCATGTTCATAAGATAAAGAGTGAAGAGGTTCAACCTCTGAAATCATGAGGCCTGTTGCAATTTGTTTTAAGGTTTCCTAGCCTGATAAAAACTGTAATTGAAAAGAATGTATTAGGACTTAAAAGAAATCAAATTTGCTCCACTCACTACGTTTTCGCCTTCTTTAACAAAGATACGATTGATCTTTGTTTTCTCTTGAGCCTTCATTTCGTTTTCCATTTTCATAGCTTCAATAATAAGCAGCGGAGTTCCCGGTTCAATTTTTTGCCCTTCTTTAACTAAGATTTTAACAATCTTACCAGGCATTCCCGCTTTAAGGTTTTCTTGGCCACCCATGGATCTTTTACCACGTAGATTTTCATGAAGAATTTTTTCATCATTTACTATTTTCACCTGTCTATGTGATCCACGTGTATAAACAGTGTAGTCCGTATCAGATCCAGTAACATCAATGAGATAAGACTTATTTTTATAGAGAAAAGAAATAATTCCATCATGAGAAGGTGTAAAATCTCTTTTTGGAATTTTGAAGTCCTTCACGGTGGCTTCACGTTCTGTTTTATAAATTCGTTCAAGAGAAACCATCCAATGAGTACGACTTTCTCTCACATGGACTGAGTATTTCTTTTTATTTAAGGAGGCTTCAAAATGCATAATATATCCTACATAAGAGCTGTTTGGTTTTGAACCTTCCAGCTTGATTTTTTATTTGGTTTAATAGTTTTTGTTCTATTCTGGCTTTCTTGAAACGCAGTGATAGCAGCAGCAATAAGAAAAACATCATCTTTAACGTATTTAAAAAAGGTTTTATCAACATCAGTTTGAAGTTCTTTATCAATAAACTGAGTTGTATAGCTAGCGTCTAAAAACTTCTCATGTTCTAAAATGTTTTTATGAAGAACAACATTGGTTTTAATTCCTGACAAAGAAAACTCTGCTAAGGATCTTTTAAGTCTTCTAATGCAAGAATCTCTATCTGGTCCCCAAACAATGAGCTTTGCTAACATTGGATCGTAGTAAATGGGAACGTCATAGCCTGCATAGATGGCGCCATCAAAACGCACAAAAGGTCCTTGAGGTATCCTACAAGTTAAGATTTCTCCAGCGCTTGGAAGAAAAGTTTCTGGGTCTTCTGCATTAATTCTTAATTCAATAGCATGTCCTGAAATTGAAAGATCTTTTTGGCCAAAGGATAGTTTATTGCCGGCCGCAATTGAGATTTGCTCCTGAACTAAATCAATCCCTGTAATCTGCTCAGTCACAGGATGTTCTACCTGAAGTCTTGTGTTCATTTCTAAAAAATAAAACTCATCAACTACAGAGTCATAAATAAACTCAATAGTACCTGCTCCAACGTAATTGATTGTCTTTGCAGCTTTAACAGCTATCTTACACATATCTTTCCTGGTTTTTTCAGGAATACTAGGGCTTGGAGCTTCTTCAACAATTTTTTGGTGACGACGTTGCATAGAACACTCTCTATCAAAAAGATGAACGATGTTCCCATGAGTGTCGCCTATAACCTGAATTTCAATATGCTTTGGGTTTTGTATGTACTTTTCTAAAAAAACAGTCGAGTTGCCAAAATAGTTTTGGCCTTCAGACTGCGCAGCTTCAAAAGCAGATTTTAGTTCTTTTTTTTCATATGCAAGTCGGATCCCTTTTCCGCCGCCACCAGCTGCGGCTTTGATCATAATGGGAAAACCAATTTCTTTTGAAAGAACTTCAACGTCTGCAAGCTCAGTTAATTTTTCTTTTGATCCTGGGACAACAGGTATTTTTGCCTTTGTCATAATAGCTCGAGCAGAAAGTTTATCTCCCATGTCTGAGATATTTTGAGCAGTGGCCCCAATAAAGACTAACCCTGCATCAACGACAGCTTGTGCAAACTCAGAAGATTCACTTAAAAAACCATAGCCAGGGTGAATAGCCTCGGCTCCAGATTTCTTTGCAGCCTTTATGATTTTATCAATACAAAGATAGGATTCTGTACTGGGGGCAGGCCCAATTTCATAGGCTTCTGATGCAAGCAGTACATGAAGGCTAGATCGATCGGCTTCACTGTAAACAGCGACACTGTCTATTCCTAGTTCTCTGCAAGCTCGGATCACTCTAACGGCAATTTCACCGCGATTTGCTATAAGTATTTTTTTAAACATAAGCTTCTCTCTTTTTAAAGAAGGACAATTTTATAGAGGACAGTTTCCATGCTTTTTAACAGGCAATCGCTCTTTTTTGTTAAGTAACATTTCTAAGGATTCAATAATTCTTTTACGGGTGTGAGAGGGCTCAATGACTTCATCAATATAGCCTAGTTCAGCAGCTACATAAGGGTTGTTAAATTTTTGTTCATAATCTTCAATAACTGATGTGCGCTCTTTTTCAGGGTCCTTAGCAGAGTTAATTTGTTTTCTAAAAATAATATTAACAGCACCCTCAGCTCCCATGACTGCTATTTCAGCATTAGGATAAGCAAGGTTTACGTCACTCCCAATATGCTTAGAAGACATAACGATGTAGGCACCACCGTAAGCCTTACGGGTAATCAGGGTAATTTTAGGAACAGTTGCTTCTGAGTAAGCGTAAACCATCTTAGCACCATGAGTGATAATACCATTCCACTCTTGATCTGTTCCTGGGAGAAAGCCAGGGACATCGACTAAAGAAACAAGTGGAATATTGAAGGCATCACAGAAGCGTATAAAGCGTGCACCTTTTCTGCTGGCATCAATGTTTAAACACCCTGCTAAAACTTGAGGTTGGTTTGCGACAATACCAACACTGTGGCCGTTTAGCCTTGCAAAACCTGTAATAATATTTTGTGCGTAAAAAGGCTGAACTTCGTAGAAGAACTCATCATCTACAACTTTTTGAATCAGCTCTTTCATGTCGTAAGGTTTTTTAGAGTTATCAGGAATAAACTCATTCAAGGATGGAATGAGTCGAGCAGGGTGATCTTGGGTTTCGATATGAGGAGGGTCTTCCATATTATTACTTGGAAGAAAGTTCATAAGCTCACGAATCATGAGCATGCAATGTTTATCGTTATCAGTTGCAAAGTGAGCAACTCCAGATTTTTTATTATGTGTTTCAGCTCCACCTAACTCTTCTTTTGTGACTTCTTCGTGAGTAACAGTCTTGATGACTTCAGGGCCTGTAACAAACATATAGCTTGTGTCTTTCACCATAAAGGTAAAATCAGTCAGGCTAGGGCTATAAACAGCTCCACCAGCACAAGGGCCCATAATGGCAGAAATTTGCGGGATAACACCTGAGCTCCGTGTGTTTCTAAAAAAAATGTCTCCGTAACCACCTAGTGCTTCGACTCCTTCTTGAATACGAGCACCACCAGAGTCATTGATTCCAATAACTGGAGCTCCATTCTGTGCTGCAAGATCCATAATCTTACAAATCTTATTAGCTGTTGTGCGAGACATAGATCCACCCAAGACAGTAAAGTCTTGGCTATAAATAAAAACAGTACGACCATTTATTTTTCCGTAACCTGTTATAATGCCATCGCCAGGAGTTTTATTTTTCTCCATCCCAAAGTTCGTGCAGCGATGAGAGACAAATCTATCAACTTCAACAAAAGAAGCCGGATCTAATAAAACACTTAGTCTTTCACGAGCCGTTAAGCGGCCACCTTTTTTGTGTTTTTCTTTTCTTTCGGGTCCTCCGCCGGCAAGAGCAGAATCATTTTTCTTATCAAGAATTGTTTGAGGGGTTTTTTGTCCCTTTGAGGTAGAAGCAGCATCTGTTTGAATCATAGTAAGTCCATCTTATTTAAAGTTCATTAAAACTAAGTTTATATTTTTTTTAAGTATTAATATAAATACCTAAGGTTTAAGTCTTCCGTAAAGTCTTGGAAAGGGTATTGTCTCTCTTACGTGAGCAATTCCACAAATCCATGCTACACAACGTTCAATGCCCATGCCAAATCCTGCATGAGGAACACTTCCATAGCGTCTTAGGTCTAAGTACCAAGAAAAGTCCTCTTCATTTAAATCATGTTCTTTGATTTTTTGAATTAGAACATCAACGGACTCTTCTCTTTGTCCACCACCAATAAGCTCTCCATAGCCTTCTGTAGCTAGAAGGTCACAGCTTAGGCTATCTTCTTTGTTTTCAGGGTCTTCTTTCATGTAAAAGGCTTTGATTTTTGCTGGGTATCTGTGAACAAAAACAGGTTTATCAAAATGACTTGAAATAATGGTTTCGTCCGTACCACCAAAATCATCACCTATTACAAAATCTTTATTTTCTTTTAATATAATATCGCAAGCTTCGCGGTAATGAATTTTAGGAAAAGGCCCTTTGATATTTTCTAATTTTGATAGATCTCTTTCTAGGGTTTTTAATTCTGCTTGTTTATTTTTTAAGACTCTTTGTACAACATAACCTACAAACTCTTCTGCTAATTCCATGTTGTCAGCAAGATCAGCAAAAGCAACCTCTGGTTCTACCATCCAAAACTCAATAAGGTGTCTTCTGGTTTTAGATTTTTCGGCTCTAAATGTGGGGCCAAAACAATAAGCTTTTCTAAAGGCCATTGCAGTAGCTTCCATGTAAAGTTGTCCACTTTGCGAAAGATAAGCTTTGTCATCAAAATACTGTGTTTCAAATAAAGTAGATGTTCCTTCGCAAGCGTTGGGTGTTAAGATAGGTGCATCTGTTAATGTAAAACCCCTTCCGTCAAAAAAATCCCTCACCGCAGCAACAACTTCGGCTCTAATACGTAAGATGGCATGTTGTTTTTTAGATCTTAGCCATAAATGTCGATTATTTAATAAAAAATCAACACCATGTTCTTTTGGTGAAATAGGATATTCAGAAGTTTTAGAATAAACTTTATAAGTTTGAGCTCCAAGCTCATAACCGCCTGGAGATCGAGGTTCTTTTCTAACGGTACCTGTAACACTCATTGCAGTTTCTTGTGTGAGTTCAGAGAAGTTATCAAAAGAAGTTTCTTCACACTCACCTTTAAAGAAAATGCATTGGCATATGCCAGTTCCATCTCTAAGGTTTAAAAATTTAATTTTTCCAGAAGAACGAGTCTTTGAGACCCAGCCTTTTAGTGTGACAGTTTGGCCTTCAAATTTAGAAAGTTCCTCAATATATGTATCCTGATGCTTGCCTTGGATGGTCCCCATTTATAGATCTCCAGTTTTGAGTTCTTTTGGCTACCATATAGTGAGTCAAAAGGGGACTCTTTAGAAGCACTGAGGCCTGGCTTTTTAGGGGTGCGTCAACAAGCTTAAGGGAACTTATAAAATACTATCAAGGTTCATAAAGGCTTGTTGTAGGTCAAGAAAAGGAGCCTTAATTTCTAGATCATTGAAAGGGCTTTGTGGTCTTGATGTTTGGTTTTGATTACTGGGGTTTATTTGCCCAGAATGAGTAAGAGCCCAAAAAATATCTTTTGCTTTTGCTTCTGGAAATGCAGACCAAAGAAGCGCTGCAGCACCAGCTACAAGTGGTGCTGAGAGACTTGTTCCTGAAAGCCCTTCTATGTGTGTTTGTCTAAGGTCAGTTGAGGCTATAAGGCTTGGAATTTCGTGACCCGGGGCAAAAAGATGGACTCCAGTCCCGTAGTTTGAGCTAGAGAAGCGATTTATTATGGTTGGATGAGGTAGATTTGGGTCGTTAAATTCAGTTGCACCAACTGATAGGATATTTGGGATTTCAAATGAGGTAGGGAAGATTTTAAAAAACTCTAAATCTTGTCCCTGATTACCAGCTGAAATGACAATGAGTATCCCAGAGTTTGCAGTAGCAATAAGTTCATTTTTGAGTGCCGAGCTGCAGTGC
Source organism: uncultured Bdellovibrionales bacterium (assembly GCA_937958795.1). Lineage (GTDB taxonomy): Bacteria > Bdellovibrionota > Bdellovibrionia > Bdellovibrionales > UBA1609 > CALGNA01. Next base: position 21,726 of record CALGNA010000119.1, read on the forward strand.
TCAAGATCAGATGAAAAGTTTATAATTTTAGCATTTCTTATTTTTGCATATCGAAGAGATTGAAGCATCCTTCTAACAGGAGTTGATTCATTTTGATCTCTGTAAGCTATAGGTATTATTTGAGCCTCAGGAGCCATAGAGATCTGCTTTCCGTTAACTGGATCACTAGAAATGAGGCTTGCAACAGAGGTTCCGTGCCCTTGGTAATCCATAAAAAGGCCTGTGTTTCTAATGGCATCCCAGCCAAAGGTGTCATTTAAAAATCTGTTTCGGTCTTCGTCTCTTCCTCTGTCAGTCGTTTGAGCTATATGAGACGACAGAAAAGGGTTTTCAATTTCAAGACCCGTATCTATGATTGCAACATCAACATTTTGGCCAAAAAAACCTTTATCCCACATAAAGGGTGCATTAACTCTTAAAAGAGCCCAGCTCAGATCGTTTTTAAAAAAGGCTTGGTTAGCACTTTTGGACTGATTGCTTTGAATGCTATTGAGTTCAATATCTGTAAGCTTAAAATCATAATCGATCCAACTTATATCAGCTTCATTTTTGTTGATAAACTGACTGAGTTCTTGAGGAGTTGATAATTTAACCGTATGGAGTGTTTTATCTAATTTTTCATAAATAAAATGATCGGTATTCAGGGAAGCTAAGCAAATTTCATTGAGTACTTTTAAATCAGTAAGGGGTGTGATGTTCCTTTGAGAACATGCAGATAAAACAAAAAAAATAAATACAATTAAAAACCTCAAAGACTTAAGCCTCCTGCTTCAGTGCTGCTTTTTCTTCTAATATAGACTACTCTAGTTTAGAGATAAATAGTAGGTTTCTAGTGTTTTTAAAAAGTTAGTTTTTACCATTTGGGCTACAATTTTTACATCATCATGGCTTAAGTTTTCGTTAGATAGACCTGCAGCGAAATTGGTAATACATGAGAGACCATTCACCTTCATACCAGCATGCCTAGCAATGATAGCCTCAGGGACAGTAGACATGCCCACAGCATCAGCACCAATA
>CALGNA010000120.1 GCA_937958795.1 uncultured Bdellovibrionales bacterium
AAGGGATTAAATTTCATTTAGGAGTTGCTGTTCAAAAAACAACAGCTCATAAAAGCAAAGTTGAGGTTGAATACAAAGATCTTAGCACAAACGAAGTTAATAAAACGGAAGCCGATATTGTCCTCGTAAGCACTGGAAGAAAAGCTTTTACAGAAGGCCTCGGACTGGAGAATATTGGCATAGAACTTAACAAACAAAACCAAATACCTGTTAACGGTTATTTTCAGACAACCGCTGGTCCTCATATTTTTGCTATTGGTGATGTTATAGATGGACCCATGTTGGCTCATAAAGCCGAAGAAGAAGGAGTTGCAGCTGCCGAGATTTCCAAAGGACTTGAGGCTCACGTCAACTACCTAACTGTTCCGGGAATTATCTACACTCACCCTGAAGTTGCCTCTGTTGGACTTACGGAACAGGAGTGCAAAGAACAAGGAATGGAATATAATATAGGCCAATTCCCCTTTGCTGCAAATGGCAGAGCGAAAGCCCTAGCTGATACAGAGGGTTTTGTAAAAATTATCTCTGACAAAAAGACAGATAAAATCTTAGGCGGACACATCGTGCATGCACGGGCTTCTGACCTTATCGGTGAAATTGTGATTTCTATGGAAAGACACTCAACAGCTAAACAACTTGCCCATAGCTTCCATGGTCATCCGACCCTATCAGAAGCCATTCGTGAAGCTGCGTTGGCAACCAACAAACTAGCTAGACAAATGTAATCACCTGAGATTAAACTTTGGCCATGAATACTTTAAAAAAAATATTGGTTTGTGGCCTAATCTTAAGCTTTAGTTTTATATCTTTCGGATCCATCAAAGTAACAGGGGCAGACAATGCTCTTCAACGTAAAATCGAAAGACTAGAGAGACGCATCCAAGAGCTAGAGTCAGACATGGCACGAGTTGAAAGAAAACTACGCCACAACAACCAACACGGAAACCATACGGACAATGGCTTAGATCAAAAGTGGACCTGTTCCATTTCGGCCTTTAGTGACTACTTTAGCGATACACAAGCTACAAAAGGCGAAGCAACAGCTGGAGTTATCAAAAAATGTACCCCTCAGTATATGGCATCTACTTGCAGCGCCAAAGTTAAGTGTCTTAATTAATTGCTATTTTTTTAGTAAGCTTTACAAATTGCTAAGGCTTATCTGTTTTTAATCTATTAAAGTGGTAATAAAGCTTAATGAACACTTTAAAGACCTTAATTGCTTTGATACCCGCATACTTTCTAACCCAAAATATTGGATTTGCTCAGTCTGAGCTTTCTTGCAATCCTGATCCTATAAAAATTGCTGTACTTGGTGATTCTAATGCCGCAAATTTTGTACATAATAATGATGCTTTTGATAAAAGCTTCGGATTAGAATATCGAGGCTTAAAAACTTCAAATCATCCCATTAAAAAAACCATAGATGGACAGTCGAGAGAAGACCTCTACATATTGCACCAAGCAGTTGCACCTGGAATAAACCTCTCAAATTATTTACAATACATTACTTTACAACATTACACTCCTGAAAATAACTCCTCTGCTTTTCCTCCTTATGAACAAAACTACAGGACAGTTGAATACAACTTTGATCAATCACAAACTTATGACTATATTTTTGTTTTTTTTGGCTCTGTAGATTATTCAGATTATATTCTTACTTCATCAAGCTTTCCTAACTATGACTTAAATGAATTACTACCAACTTTAACAACTAAAATCAGTCAGGCTGCCATTCAATGCCGCGAACGAGCTACTCACTGTATTTTTGTGCTGCCATCACAACCCTCTTTTACTCATTTTATGGCTAAATTAAATACTGCACTTGGAGCACAACTCCCCCTAGACTCTTATAGTTTCTTTTATAAAGTCTTTCACAAAATTTATCAAAACTTGAATTCACACTATAGGGATTCTGTTGCAAAGGTCTATCTTGATGGCTCCTCAACAGACCATGGAAGAAAATTCGATACAATCAATCCATTTAACACAATAGAGAACAACTACCTGACTCAAAACCTAAGCGATTATCTTCAACTACCCATAGACTCCCCATCAAATTTAGTAACTGAAGACAAGGCTTTGGGTTCACTTATTTTAGATCAGCGCTTCTATGATGAAACACATCTAAATCTACCTGGATTAGAAGAATTTGAAAGAGAACTCTACAATAAATATATTTTTGCTGATCACCAAAGCCGTACTCAATGCCGGAATAACCAATAATAACTCTTCAATCTTAATGATTTAAAATATCCGTTGATCTCTTTCGGATTAAATGTTAAGATTTCTATATATATTTTAAATGACTTTTTAGATTGCCTCGCGCTCTATTCTGTCTTTATATGGCCTCACCTACTCAAAACAAAGGATCTTTAGAATGAAAAAAATATTCATGATGATAACTCTTGCCCTATCATTTTTTGCTCTTAGCTCACAGGCTCAGGAAGCTTTTGATATTGCCAGTAACATTGAAGTAAATGAAGATACATTATTTCATATCAACGTAAAAACTCTGCAGTGCCCAGGAACAGTGGCTCACCTTACAAAAGTTATCAAAGACGAAAATACAAAGACTCTAAACTTTGATACGTCAGTTACAGCTATTGATAATCTAACATCCTGTACAAAAGACCAGCTAGTATTTGCTGAAGTCTACGATATGAAAATTGCTTTAAAAGCTGGCTGGGTTATACAAAAAAACGTAGCAACACTCAAAAATCCGCTGTTCTTTTCTATTGAAAAAGTAGCACAAGTTGTAGTTGAAAATGAAAAGATTGTAGATCTAAAACCTACTCCTATTGTAGACCTTATTCCTGTTCCTACTCAACCTATTACAATGATCACTTTACCAACTACAGAAAAACCCCTTACATTTGATGATATTTTTGTAAACAACAAACAAGACGGCAGCTCTAGAGTTTATACCTTCAAAGAAAGTGTTACTTTAGAAGTTTTAGTTCATACATACCAGTGTGCAGATACGCAGGCTTATCTTTCTAACGTATTAGAATTAGCTACAAGCCTAGATTTTACTCCTGCAAATGTCGAAACAACACATATTGAATATTGTAGCAGCAGGAGCAAATACACTCGTGAAAATTTCAAGCAGGTTTATAGCATAGAAAAAACCTTCCAAGCGGGCGATACAATTATTCCACCAACTCCAACTGCAACTCCATTCTATATTTCTGTACAGGTTCAAAACTCAGGTCAAAAAGATAATTCAACTGACGTTTTCTATCTTTGGCCTAAATAAATAGCACTCAGAAAATATAATATTTAAATTTTCAAAAGCCTTCACTTAGTGAGGGCTTTTTTTTTGAAAGCAAAATTAAATATTTACAGTTTTTAGATAACACTTTCATTTTAGATAGAAACTCGCTAATAACTCTCTTAAAAAGAGAGGTCCAAATATGAAAAAAAACATTACTTACCTATCCTTCATAGGAGCTTCAGTATTCCTAGTATTTTTTTGTGCTTTGAATACTAGCTGCAGAAATAATACCATACCTGCAACTAACACCGAAGTAGAACCAATCGACAATACTCCACTAGAGAACTTGCCGCCAAATATTGTTCAACTTGTTGTTGAAAACTTACTTCATATTGAGTTTAAAAAGGAGGTTGCAGAGGACAGCATTCAGGAACATCTTACTTCTCTTTTTCCAAGCTATTATCCGGAAAATCATTATTCTGACACTTCAACCTATTACTGGGGTGATGTTCCCTGCATAGAAATAGAAGGAAAGGATAAATTTAATTTTGATATTTTAAAAGAAAATGCATCACTTTTTGACCTAGAAGGAAAACTAGAACTTTCGGCAGTAGCAAAGACCCTTATAGACCCTAAACTAAAAAACCCAGCTACTAACACTCGCTATAAATCAGAAAGAACTATAGACTTAAATAATGTTACTGAGCTCTTAAGTGGAGGAACTCATAACTTATGTCTACTTCAAATGACTAATTTTTTTGACGAACACCTCCCATCTGGAACCTATGACTTGACCGCAAACCTAAGTGCTAAACTCACTCAAAAAAACACGAATAAAGTTTATAACTTTAATTTTGATACTCAAAAAAATATTACTCTTGTTGGGCATCCTACATTGAATGGTTACAGTCCAATCGGCCAATTAGATGTTTCAGTAACCACAGAAGGACCATATGGTTCAAATTGGATTTATTTTGATAAAAATGATAGCTCTACTCTTACGAGGCCCATTAAATTCAAAAATAACGACCACGAGTCCATTAGAGTTGAGTTAAAATTTGTAGAACATTCAACTTATCATAACACAAAAGGTATCGCGATAGAGCCAGACGATTCTTTTTCAATTAAACCTACTTCAGCTAAACCTGCTTCAGCTCTACCTAGTAGCTTAGATACCAATGCAGAAACTGAATTTGATCCTGTAAATAATTACAGTTATGGATTTGAACTGACTGCTTTAGCAGAAGTAGAGCTATCCATTACAGCACTGAAAGGACTTCCAAACAGTGCTGGAAACCATATCGTGTTTAGATTTTTAGGTAGAAACTCAGGGGAAAATAGTCTTAGATACCAAAAGGAGCTTCGTTTAGAGCTTGTTAATTTTGACGACTTCGATTTTGGTAATTAACCTGAAGAAATTCAGAGCAATTCTCATTTAACTTCACTAAGGGAACTTAACTCATAGGTTCCCTTTAAAACCAATCACTGATTACAAACACTAAATAAATCTAGAAGATCCCGAAACATCCTAGAGATACTTTTTGATAAGGGACTTTTTTTCTTTTTTAATTTTTGTTCTTGATCCTGAAAATAAAACCCTTCCACCGTTTTCTCCTCCTCCAGGACCTAGCTCTATCAAGTAGTCACAATTTTTTAAAACATCTGTGTGATGCTCAACTACTATGACAGTATGACCCATATCAACTAAGTTTTGTAATAGTTTGAGTAAATTACCAACATCTTCCCAATGCAAACCTGTCGTTGGCTCGTCTAACAAGTAGATCGTATTACCTTTTACTGATTTTGATAGCTCTTTTGAAAGCTTAATTCTCTGTGCTTCTCCACCTGACAAGCTCACCGTACTTTGCCCAAGTGTCAGATAACCAAGCCCTGTTTTCTTCACTGTGCTTAATTTTTTATAAATAAGTTTGTGGTTTTCAAAAAACTCAGTAGCTTCTAAAAAACTCATCTTTAAAACATCACTGATATTTTTGTTCCTATATCTAATCTTTAAAACCTCTTTAGAAAACCTTTGACCGTCACAAACATGACACTTTACATAGACATCCGATAAAAATGACATTTGATGCTTGATACGCCCATGACCATGACACTCTTCACAACGACCACCCTTGGTATTGAAACTAAATGTACTTTGAGTGAAGCCTCTAATCTGAGATTCAGGAAGACGCCCGAATAAAGACCGAATATCTGACCATGCACCCACATACGTAATAGGATTAGACCGACTGGTTTTACCAATGGGCTTTTGATCCATAATTTTTAAAGATCTAATTTTTTCTGATACATCAATAGACTTGAGCTCTTCACTTTTAACTTTTGAAAAATCTCTTTCTTTCAAGCCTTTATATATGGACTTAGCCAACACACTTAACATCAGAGTACTTTTACCACTACCTGATACGCCAGTAATTCCAACTAGACTCTTCAAAGGAAGGTCTAACTTTGGAATATCTAAATTTTGACATTTAATAGACTCTAACGAAATAAGCCCAGTAGCCTCTCGAACTTTTTCAGGTACTGTAATTGATTTTTCACCTTTTAAATACTGTAAGGTTATTGAATCTTTATTTTTATGCTCTTTAAATTTTAATGCTTTTCTTTCGGGCTCTGATAAATTGAGGCCCTTAATTTGAAGCTCTAAAGTGCCTCCAAATTTTCCTGCTCTTGGGCCAAGCTCAATGAGACAATCCGCTTCCTTCATGGTTCTTTCATCATGTTCAACTACAATAATAGTATTCCCACGGTCCCTTAATTCTTTTAAAACATCGATAACCTGTAAATGATCTTTAGGGTGCAAACCTATTGATGGCTCGTCTAATACATAAGTAACTCCAACTAAGGGCGAACCCATTTGGGATGCCAATCTTAACCTTTGAGTTTCACCACCCGAGAGCGTTTGGCTCGGCCTATCTAAAGACAAATAGGATACACCTAAGCGTTTAGTTAAGCCTAAAGACTCTTTTAACTGTATATATATAGGTTTAAAAATAGCGGCCTGTTTTAGTTCTGAAAACTTAAGATCAGACAAGAATGCGTATAGATTTTCTAAACTAAACCCACTGAGATGTCCTAAGTTATAGCCGTTGATATAAATAGATTCCGCGCGTTTATTTAGCCTGGACCCATCACATTCTTTACATTTTAATTTTGCAGATTTATCAATACCCAACTCAGCATCTTCATCTGTATGCTCTTGAGTAGCACGATACCTTGTTCTTTTTTGGGTATAGCTCATGCCTCCTTGGCTCATATACTCTTCATCTTCAGTCTCTTCCCAATCATGACTCCCTAAACCACGGCAATTGCCACAGGCACCACGAGGATCATTAAAACTTAAATGAGCAGGCTCAATCTTAGGAACACTGTATCCACATTCGGGGCAAGAGCTCTCTGCTGAATACATAAGTTCTTTTCCATTAACACAAATTAAAACATATCCCTTAGACCATTTCATGGCCCTTTCTAGACTTTTCATAAATCTATTTTTAAATTTTTTATCTAAACTTAATTCATCTACCCAGAGATCAATATCATGGAATTTTGTCTTAGCTAATTTAGTTAATGTATCAAGGTCTTTCCACTTACCATCAACCTTTGCTTTAATAAAACCTTGCTTCGACCAACGGACAAAATCTTTGGAAAACTCTCCCTTTTGTCTTTTAACTACTGGACTCAAAATTTCACAACTAGAGCCTACCTCAAATCGTTCAAACAGTTTTTCTAAAATCTGTTCCCTATCCATATTTTCAAGGTGATGCCCATGATCAGGACAAGTTGGTGTACCCAGACGAGCATACAACAACCTTAGGTAATCAAGTATTTGAGTTAAAGTCCCAACTGTAGATCTAGGGTTTAGTGCCACTGTCTTTTGGTCAATTGCAATAGCAGGACTCATCCCCGTTAACTCATCTAGCTCAGGTTTTTTAAGCATAGGTAAAAAGTTTTTTGAATAAGTAGACAAGCCTTCAATAAAGCGTCTTTGTCCCTCCGCAAAGAGGGTATCAAATGCCAAAGTGGATTTACCACTACCACTCAGGCCTGTAATAACAGTCAGTGCGTTTCTTGGAATGACAACATCAATGTTTTTTAAATTATTTTCTCGAGCGCCCTTAACATGTATATCCACGGTGAAACTCCCAATGACGACACTTCTATTGATGATACTTTATAGTATTTATTTTTTATTTACAGCTACACAACCAGGTTGCTGACACTCACCATAAAGCTCTAAAACATGATTGGTTAACTTAAAACCATGATCAACAGCTACTTTTTGTTGAAGCGCTTCAATTTCAAGATTTTCAAACTCTACTATTTTTCCACAATTCACACAGGTTAAATGATCATGATGCTGTGATGACTTAAGCTCGTAACGAGCAGGCAATCCACCCATTCTAACTTCGGATACGTATTCGTGCTCAGTCATTTTTCTTAAAAAACGATACACTGTTGCAAAACCAATTTCTGGATTTTTTTCGTTTACACTTTCGTATACCTCTTGCGCAGTAACATGAGCACGCCCAGCATTAAGACTCTCAAGAATAACCAAACGCTGCTGAGTTACTTTTAAACCCATTTCACGAATCATACGCTTATAGGCCGTCGAGTTTAATCTCTCTCGAGAAATCAACTCTTCTTTAGGGTTTTGTTGTCCACGAACCAACTGTGGTAGATTGTCTGACTGAGTTTGGTTTAACATTGTACTCATATTTTTTTTCCAAATTTAGAAGTTTCAGAAACTGCACTATGGGGATGTAAACTCTCGACGTGATCTACTCTGATCCAAAAATCTTGCACATGATCCTGTTTATTTAAATAAAACTGTAATTTTCTTGCAGCG